>NZ_JBEOUD010000039.1:0-22711 GCF_040303865.1 Streptomyces sp. NPDC094034
GCCGTGGGGGTCCTTGCGCGGGGCCGCGCCCCGCCGAGGTGCGGTCACCCTCGGCGGGCCCGCGAAGATCGACCGGACAGGACCCGGCCGGGCACTGGTGCGCAGCAGCGCGCGCCACACCGCCTGGTACGCGGCCTGCGGATCCGCCCCGCCGGAAAGCCGGTAGACGGTGGCGTGCGAGGTCAGACCGCCGACGACCTCCGCCACAAGACGGGTTTCGCCCCGTAGCAGCAGGCGTATCAGCACGGCGTGCAGCCGCATCTCCGCGCTCGTGAGCTCTTCGGCGCGGCGGGCACGCACTTCCAGCAGCCCGGCCGTGGTCCTGGTCACCAGTTCGATCCGGCGGGCGGAGACGTCCGGGCCCGCGTGGACCACGAGCGCGGCGCCCACCACCTGACGCACCGTCGTATCGCCGTCGCCGTAGGCGTCGCCGTAGGCGTCCCCGTCCCCGTCGGCGTTCCCGGACCGCGCCGCCGTGTTCCTGGCCCCTGCCGCGGCGCTGGTCCCCGCCGCGGCCGCGCGCTCGGGCGAGCTGTAGACGGCACCCGCGGTCGGGTCCACCAGGACGGCCCATCCCGAGACCGCGGCGGCGGTCTCCGCGATCAGCGAGGCGCCCGAGCGAGCCGCCGCCTCGATCAGCCGGCGCGCCACCAGCCCGTCACTGTCCACTCGTACAGCTTCGGCGAGACGCGCCACGCGCGCATGCGCTGGACGGGGTCAGGGGCAGTGGTCAGGGGGAGTGGTCAGGGGATACGGGCGACGCCTCCCCAGCCGCCCCGCTCGGCGACCGACGTGGTGGTGGCGTCGGGGTGCCAGTTCGGCCAGGACACCACCCCCGGCTCGACCACCTCCAGCCCGTCGAAGAACCTCACGATCTGCTCGGGTGTGCGGAGGATGTACGGGATGGCCCCGGACGCGTTGTACGCGTCCTGGGCCGCCGCGTGTGCCTCGTCCGAGGCCGCCGCGTGGCTCAGGGCCAGATAGCTGCCGGACGGCAGCCGGTCCACGAGCCGCTTGACCAGGGCGAGGGCCTCGTCGAAGTCGACGATGTGGCCGAGCACGTCCGAGATGACCAGCGCGATCGGCCGTGACATGTCGAGGGTCTCCGCCGCACCCTCCAGCACCGCGTCCGTGTCCCGCATGTCCGCCTCGATATAGGCGGTCGCGCCCTCGGCGGTCGAGGTGAGCAACGCGTGTACGTGCAGCAGGACCAGCGGATCGTGATCCACGTACACGACGCGAGCGGTGGGGGCGATGCGCTGCGCGACCTCGTGCGTGTTGTTCACGGTCGGCAGCCCGGCGCCGAGATCGAGGAACTGCGTCATCCCCGCGTCCGCCGCGAGATAGGTGACGGAGCGCCGCAGAAAGCCGCGCGACTCCCGTGCGAACGCCTCGATCAGGGGATAGGCGTCTCGGTAGGCGTCCCCGGCCGCCTGGTCGGCCGAGAAATGATCCTTGCCGCCCAGCCAGTAGTTCCAGATGCGTGCGGAGTGCGGAACGGAGGTGTCGATACGACGCGGAGTCTCATCCGGCACGGTGGATCCCTTCGGTCACTGGTCAGAAACGGGTGGTCAGAAACGGGTGGTCGGGTACGGGTGGCCGGGTCATCGGCCGCGGGGCGGCGGGTTCGGGACACTCGGGCCGGGCTCAGACAAGGGGCACGGGGTACGGCAGCGGCGTCGACGGATGCGGGGCGGCGGCGCACGCCTGGTCGATGAGTGTCCGGTACGCCGTCACGGTCCCTGTGTCACTCCAGACGTCGGCCGGTCCGACAGGGCTGTCCCGGACCACATGGTCGGGGATCTCGGGCACATCCACCCGGTACAGCGTCAGCGCCGCCACGCCGCTGAGCGGATGCGGTGGATCGGTCAGCCGTGCTACCTGAAGGATGACGTCCGGGCGGTCGGCGGCCTCACGCAGCGCGGCGAGTTGCTCCTCCATGATGCCCCCGTCGCCCACGCGCGTACGCAGCGCCGCTTCCGTCATCAGAGACCAGATCCGCGCCCCCCGCTCCGCCAGCCGGGCCCGCCGCTCGGTCAGCAGTTCGACGCGTCTGGCGCGATCGGCCGGTGACCGGTCCGCCCCGAGCGCGTCCTCCACCGCCCTGGCGTACGCGGCGGTGCGCAGCAGAGGGGGCACCAGCGCCGGATGCCAGACACGGACCATGCGGGCCGCGGATTCCACGTTCATCAGGTCGAGATCCCACGGGTCCATCACGTCCCGCCAGGGGTGCCACCACCCCGGCAGATTGGCGGTGGCCAGCTCGCTGAGGAACTGCCTGATCTCCTCCTGACCGGCCCCGTAACGCTCAAGCAGGGTCCGGACCTGGCCCGCGTCGAGCGCCGTCTCGGCCCGTTCGATTCTCATGACCGTCGTCCGGTGCGCGCCCAGTGACGCCGCCGCCTGGGTCACCGACAGACCGGCGCCCACGCGCAGCGACAGAAGCCTGGCGGCCAGCACCGCGTGGTGCACCGTGGGGCCGGACCTCGGTCTCATGATCTGCCCCTTTCCGCCGCTCCCGCGTCCCGCGGGATGTGCTCCAGGATCCCGCGGTGTGCGACACCGTGCGCACCTTGCTCATCGTGCACACTCCGCACGTTGCATATCGGGCACGGTGCTCCGACAGTGATGAGTATGTCCCCATCTGCCCCAGCCGCATCCTCCGGGAACGGACCGATCGAAGCCCCGTGCGGGCTGTGTGCCGGCGTGAGCGGCTTCCGGCTTCTCGGCGCCGTCCCCGCCCGGGGGACCGCGTGGGTCGCGCGCCAGACGTCACGGGACGACCGGTCCTCACGGGACGACCGGTCCTCACGCGGCGGGTCCGCACCGGACGGTCAGGGCGCCCGGCACGGTGCCCGCAGGACCTCCCTGAGCCTCGACCGCAGCGACCACTCGTGCCGGCGCGCCCGGCAGTGGGCCCGCACCGCGCTGGCCGACTGGTCGCATGCCGCCCGCGACGACATCGTCGATGACACTCTGCTGGTCGTGTCGGAGCTCGTCACCAACGCGGTACTGCACGCCTGTGGCCCCATCCGCGCTCATCTGGAACGCCGTCCTGACGGCAGCGTTCATATCGCCGTGGACGACGGCGGGCCGGCCGAGAGCAGCCGTCCGCATGAGCTGGCCGGTGATCACGGCAGGGGCCTCGACGTCATCTCCGCGCTGGCGGCCGACCACGGGCGGACCACCGCACTCCCCTGCCCGTACCGCGCCCGGTCGTGGGCCACCCTCACCACGGGCGACCCTGATCCTCCTCGACAGGAGCCACCCATGTCCGCTCTGTCACGCCGTTCCGGTGCCGGTGCGAGCCTCCCCGGCCCCGCCCATGCCATCGACCCCGCCCTCGTCACCTGCCGACCGGTCCGCGCCGCCGGTTCCGCCACCGCCCGGCTTGCCGTCACCGTCAACGAGACCCGTCGGCTCGTGATCGAGGACCCCGGACTCCTGATGCACCGCGCGTGGCAGATCGCGCGGAGCGACCCCGAGGCGGCCGCTGAGCTGGGCTACCGGGAGCCGTACATCATGGACGAGAGACAGGCGTTCACTCTCCTGCTCGCGGACCGCGGCGGAGCCGAACTGGGTGAGTGCGCGGAACAGATGGGCCTGCGCGTCGTATCCACCGTGACGGTGGCGACCTGCGCCGATTCGGACAGCCTCGTCTATGAGGACGAGCGGGTGTTCGAGCAGGGCTGACCCGGCGGGGGTGACGTCTGCGCGCCGACGGTGCGTGTCATGGCTGGAGCGGGCGACGGGCGTTGTCTGATGGCTGTTGTGGCGCGCAGCGAGAAGATCCGGGGTCTGTCGGTGGCATGTCTCCGGATCCTCGGTGTCGCTGTCGTCTACTACGCGGGCGCGTCCGTCGGCAGGATGGAGGGCGTGGTCCGCGTCGAGGGCGCGAACGTCTCGCCACTGTGGCCGTCCACCGGCATCGCCCTGGCCTGTCTGTTCCTGTTGGGCGTCGGGGTCTGGCCGGGGATCTCGCTGGGCGTCTTCTTCCACCTCGTGACACTCGACCCGTTGACCGTCGTCACCCCCGGAATCCTCGCGGGCGCCACCCTCGCACCGCTCTGCTCCTATCTGCTGCTGCGCCGGGTGGGCTTCCGGATCGAGCTGGACCGGCTCCGGGACGGGATGGCGCTGGTGTTCCTGGGCGCCCTGGCAGGGATGCTGATCAGCGCGACGTTGGGTACGAGCATGCTGGTGCTCAACGGCAGACTCCCGGTGGGCTTCTGGCCGACCTGGCTGGCGTGGTGGGGAGGCGATGCCATGGGGGTCCTGCTGGTCACGCCCCTCCTGCTGCTCATCCCCCGTATCCGGCTGCCCCCGCGGCCCGACCGCTGGGTCGAGGGGACGGCCGTGGTGCTCGCCGCCGTCGTCATCACCCCGCTGGCCATCATGAACTCCCTCACCCTGATCTTCCTGTTCTTCCCCGTACTCATCTGGGCGGCGCTGCGCTTCCAGCTCGCCGGGAGCGCGCCCTACGCGCTGTTCGTCTCCGTCATGGTGATCCTGGAGGCGAACAGAAGCCGGGGCGCCTTCGCCCACCACAGCCTCACGGAACGGCTGATCAGCCTTCAGGTGCTCAACGGGACGGTGGCACTGACCTCGCTGCTGGTGGCGGCGGTCGTCACCGAGCAGAAGAACACCCGGATGCGGATCGAGCAGGCGTGCGTGGCGCTGGCGGAGGTGGTGGAGCGGCTCGCGCCGGCGGAGATGGTGAGGCTGAGGCCGCTGGAGGGAGAACCGGAGGGGGAGGAGGAGAGCGGATGACCGACTGTCCGGGGGACAGCGGTGCGGTGCGATGTACGTGACGCGGCGCACGGACGCTACCGCGGGAGGGAAGCGATGACGCCGCCTGCCGCACCGGAGCCGGGGACCATCACCACGGCCGTACCGGCACGGCTCGACCGGCTGCCCTGGTCGCGCTGGCACTGGATGATCGTCGTCGGTCTCGGCACGGTCTGGATTCTCGACGGCCTCGAAGTGACGATCGTCGGCAATATCGCCGGGCGTCTGTCCGAGCCGGGCAGCGGGCTGGCGATCACATCGGCACAGGTCACGGGCGTCGCCGCCGCCCTGTACGTGGCGGGCGCGTGCACGGGTGCGCTGTTCTTCGGGCGGCTCACCGACCGCTACGGCCGCAAGAAGCTGTTCATGGTCACCCTCGCGGTCTATCTCGGCGCGACCGCGATGACCGCGCTGTCCTTCGACGCCTGGTGGTTCTTCCTCTTCCGCTTCCTCACCGGATTCGGCATCGGCGGCGAGTACGCGGCCATCAACTCGGCCATCGACGAGCTGATCCCGTCCGCCTACCGGGGACGTGTCGACCTGATCATCAACGGCAGCTACTGGCTGGGGGCCGTGGGTGGTTCGTTGCTGTCCATCGTGATGCTGAACACCGAGCTCCTCCCGGAGGACCTGGGGTGGCGCCTCGCCTTCGGGCTCGGCTTCCTCCTCGGCCTGGTCATCCTCCTCGTACGACGGCAGGTACCGGAGAGCCCCCGCTGGCAGCTCATCCATGGGTACGGCGACGAGGCGGAGAAGCTGGTCGATTCCGTCGAACGGAGCATCGAGGCGGAGAAACACCGGAAACTCCCCCCGCCGGCCGGCGAGATCACGATGCGTGAGCGCGAGAGCGTCGGCTTCGGCCTGATCGCCAGGACGGTCTTCCGGCGGTACCCCAGGCGGGCGGTGCTGAGCCTGTCGCTCTTCATCGGGCAGGCGTTCCTCTACAACGCGATCACCTTCGGCTTCGGCACGATCCTGACCACGTTCTTCGGCGTCGGGACGGGACACACGGGCTACTACTTCGCGGTCATCGCGGCCGGTAACTTCGTCGGTCCGCTGCTGCTCGGCAAGCTCTTCGACACGGTCGGCCGCCGGATCATGATCTCCGGCACCTATCTGCTGTCGGGCGTCCTCCTCTTCGTCACCGCGTGGCTCTTCGACCGCGGCTCACTGACGGCGACGACACTCACCGCGTGCTGGTGCGTCGTGCTCTTCTTCGCGTCGGCGGGCGCCAGCAGCGCCTATCTCACCGTCTCCGAGATCTTCCCGATGGAGACCCGCGCCATGGCGATCGCGTTCTTCTACGCGCTCGGTACGGCGGCGGGCGGCATCAGCGGCCCGCTGGTCTTCGCGGACCTCACGGCGTCCGGGGTGGTCGGGGACACGGCGCTCGCCTTCCGGATCGGTGCGGGACTCATGTGCGCCGCGGGGCTGGTGGCGGCGTTCCTCGCGGTACGGGCCGAGGGCCGGGCGCTGGAGGACATCGCCGAGCCCCTGTCGACGGTGAGATGACCGCTCGGGCGAGGCGAGGCGGGGCCGGGCGGGTGAGCCGGGGCGGGGCCGGGTGGAGCCGGGCGGGCGAGGCGGCGGCG
This sequence comes from Streptomyces sp. NPDC094034, assembly GCF_040303865.1. NCBI lineage: Bacteria > Bacillati > Actinomycetota > Actinomycetes > Kitasatosporales > Streptomycetaceae > Streptomyces > Streptomyces sp. NPDC094034. The sequence goes on from NZ_JBEOUD010000039.1 coordinate 6,381, forward strand.
TCGGCGGCCCCGCCGGTCACGCCGCTCGCTCCCGCACCACCTCGGCCGGATCCTTGTCGTCGCGCAGTCCGCGGAAGCGGGGGTGGCGCAGCATCCCGTCCCGTGTCCACTCGGTGAACTCGATCTCGGCGACGAGCGAGGGGCGCGCCCAGTGCGGGGCGCGCTCACGGACCGGGCCGGCGAACGGCGAGTGGTCCACGGCCAGTTCGCCGAGCCGGCGCCGCAGTTCCAGCAGGGTGCGGCGGTCGTACCCCGTACCCGCCTTGCCCGCGTAGCGCAGCCGACCGCCTTCGTAGTACCCGAGGAGCAGCGCTCCGAAGCCGATACGCGAACCGGATGGTTCCGTGAAGCCCCCGACGACGAACTCCTGGGCGCGCAGACACTTGAGCTTCAGCCAGTCGGGGGACCGGCGCGGCTGGTAGCGGCCGGCGGCCCGTTTGGCGATCAGCCCTTCCCAGCCCCGGGCGCACGCCTCGTCCAGCAACTCCTGACCGCCGTGGTTGCGGTGCGTGATGAAGCGCAGCGGCGGACGGTGGACCAGGGCTCTGCGGAGCAGGGATTTGCGTGAGCGCAGGGGGAGTCCGGTGACATCGGCGCCGTCGAGCCTCAGGAGGTCGAAGAGACAGTAGGTGACGGCGACCCCGGTGGCACGGGCCCGACGGGCGTCGGAGAGCCCCATCCGCTTCTGGAGCAGGGCGAAGTCGGTACGGCCGTCGGCGAAGGCGACGATCTCGCCGTCCACGGTGAAGTCGGCGCGGTCCTGCGCGGCGAGGGCGTCCACGATCTCCGGATAGGTGCTGTTCAGCCGTATCCCGTTGCGCGACAGCAGGCGTACCCCGCCCGCGTCCCGCACCGCGAGCACCCGGACCCCGTCGAGCTTGCGCTCGAAGATCCACTCGTCGTCGAACGCGCGGCGGTCGCTCAGGGTCGCCAGCATCGGCCGGGACGCCAGCTCGACGCCCGGCCGCGCCTCGGTCAGCCGCCGGCGTTCGGCGGCCGGCAGCGTCTCCAGGAGACCGGCCATCACCGCTCGCCTCCTCCTGACGCGTCTTCCCCGGCGACCTGGCGGCGGGTACGTCGTCCGGGTACCCCGTCGTCCGGGTACCCCGTCGTCCGGGTACCCCCGAGTCCGAGCATCGGGGAGCGCTTCCCCATCGGCAACCGCGATCACCGCCGGTGCCGAGCGCTCACCCCCGGGGACAGGGCCGGACGGCACCGCCATGGGTCTCTTGGCCCCTATCGGGGCGGATGATCCGCGTGGTGCGGTGGAAGCGGGGCTCCGGGAGAGGAGGCGGGTATGCGCTTCGCCGACCGAACGACCGCCGGGATACAGCTGGCCGGAGAAGTGGCGCGGCTGCGGCTCGACGACCCTGTGGTGCTGGGGCTGCCGCGTGGCGGGATCCCCGTGGCGTACCAGGTGGCCCGGGTGCTCGACGCGCCACTGGACGTCATCGCCGTCCGCAAGCTGGGAGTGCCGTCCAGGCCCGAGCTCGGGTTCGGCGCCATCGGCGAGGGCGGGGTACGCATCCTGAACGACGATGTGGTCCGGGCCGCCCGGCTCGGGCCCCGCGAGCGCGCCGCGGTGGAACTGACCGAGCGGACCGCGCTGGAGGGGCGCCTTCGTGCCTATCGCGCGGAGCGACCGCCCACCGCGCTCACCGGGCGGACGGTGGTGATCGTCGACGACGGCATCGCCACCGGCTCCACCGCCTCCGCCGCCTGCCAGGTGGCACGGGCACGCGGTGCGGCCCAGGTGGTGCTTGCCATACCCGTGGCCCCGCCCGGAGCGGTGGCGGAGCTGAGCGGGGAGGCCGACGAGGTGGTGTGCCTGTACTCGCCGGACTACTTCGGGTCGGTCGGCCAGTGGTACACGGACTTCTCGCAGACCAGCGACGCCGAGGTCATCGAACTGCTCAACGATCGCCTGGCCTCCTCCGGGGGCGCCACGAAGAGCGCCATGGCGGGTACGGGGGCCGGAGGGGGCCGCACGGAGGACATCCCGCCCGTCGGACCCGCCCTCGAACAGGAAGTCGAGATGACCGTCGACGGCCGCGGGCTGCCCGGAAATCTCACCCTGCCGGACGGCGCACCGGGCGTGGTGGTCTTCGCTCACGGCAGCGGCAGCAGCCGGCACAGCCCCCGCAACCGGTCGGTGGCCGCAGGGCTGAACCGGGCGGGCCTCGGCACCCTGCTGTTCGACCTGCTCACCCCCGAGGAGGAACGCGACAGGGCCAATGTCTTCGACATTCCGCTGCTGGCCCGTCGGCTCACCCTGGTCACCGGCTGGCTGGCAGCCGAACACGCCCTGCCGGTCTGCTACTTCGGCGCCAGTACGGGCGCGGCGGCGGCGCTCCTGTCCGCGGCGGAGCCGCACGCGGACATCAAGGCCGTGGTCTGCCGCGGTGGCCGTCCCGATCTGGCCGCCGAAGCACTCGCCGACGTACGGGCACCCACCCTGCTCATCGTGGGCGGCGCCGATACGCAGGTGCTCGATCTGAACCGCCGGGCCGCCGAGCGTATGCGCTGCGAGCACCGCCTCGACGTGGTGCCGGGGGCGACGCATCTCTTCGAGGAGCCGGGCGCGCTGGAAGCGGTCGCGGATCTGGCCCGTGGATGGCTCACCGAACATCTGTCCCCGAGTGCGCAGCGCGCGGGGCATTGAGCGCGAGTTCAGGAGGCCGGACCATGCGGATGCCTGATCCACGGGACCCCGGACACCACCGGAAGCACCGGCCGGGACAACCGCGAACCGCCAGGAAAGCCAAGAGGAAAGCCAACAAGAAGGACAATCCGCTGCGTCGGCCGGCCGACCGGCTGCGGGTCCTCGTCAATGTGCTCCTCGTCGTCCTACTGATCATCGGCCTGCCGCTCGCGGGATGGGGCGCGGGCACCCTCACCTATGACCACTACCAAGGGGTCGTCCACTCCCAGAACCTGGGGAAGCACCAGGTCACGGCCCATCTGACCGCGAACGCGAGCCGTCTCGTACCGGGCGCGGTCCCCGGAGGCGCGGTGGGCAGCGCGCCGGTCTCCTGGACCGACGGGAGCGGAACACACACCGGCAGGACGATCGTCGTCGAGGGCCAGAAGAAGGGTGCGGCCATCCGCGTCTGGGTGGACCGGACGGACCGGATCACCCTGCCCCCGGAGAACTCGTCCGTGGGCCTCACCTCCGGAGTGACCGCCGGGATCGTGGCCGCCAGTACCGCCGCCGTACTCGTGAGCGGCGCGGCGCTGGGGTTCCACCGGTCGCTCGACCGTCGGCTCGACGCCCGGTGGGACAAGGAATGGGCCGAGGTCGAGCCCAAGTGGTCGCACCGGAGCGACCGTTAAGGCCCCGACGTGTACGGCCCCCGACGCGTACGGCCATCGACGCGCACAGCCCCCGGTGCCACAGGCCGGGCGTACGAGGAACACCACCGACCCCCGGGAGAGCCACCATGACGGACAGGACGACGGACAGGACGACGGACGACGGCTTCCAGCCGGGGCACCCTGTGCCGCACCGTGCCGACCTGGGCCGACGGGTCCTGGCACGGCGGCAGGAACTGGGGCTGACGCGCGAGGACGTGGCCGTACGGGCGGGCTCGGCACCCGGCTACATCCAGTATCTGGAGGAGCACCCCGCGGCACCGGGAATCGGCTTCCTGCTGCGCCTCGCCGACGCGCTGGAGACCACCGTCCCGGAGCTGACCGGCGCCACGACGGATCTCCCGCCCGGGATCGGCAAGGCCGGATACCACCCCGAGATGATCACGCTGAGCACCGAGGAGTCCCGGACGCTGCTGTCCACCCACGGGGTGGGGAGAGTGGCGGTGACGCGGGAGGGCGAGCCCGCGATCTTTCCCGTGAACTACACGGTCGACGGTGAGCTGGTGGCGTACAGGACCGCTCCCGACGCCGCCCCGGCGGCGGCCGCCGGCCACGAGGTCGCCTTCGAGGTGGACCATATCGACGAGGCGTTCAGCCAGGGCTGGAGCGTTCTCGTGGTCGGTGCGGCACAGTCGGTCACCGAGCCCGAGCGGGTGCGACGGCTGGAGGAGCTGGCACACACCACCGCCTGGGCCGGGGGCGACCGGGGTCTGTGGATCGCCATCAGCCCCACGCAGGTCACCGGGCGCCGGATCCAGGTGCACCACGGCCACCGGGTCTGAGCCTTCCGGCCAGGCCTTCCGCCCGGTCCTTCCGCCGTCCCTCCGCCCAGGTCCCACGGCCCGGGCCCCACGGCCCGGGCCCCCTCGTCCGAGCCTTCCCTCCGGTCAGCCCTTACGGTGGAAGTGCGGCCGGTCAGCGGTTCGAGGCCCGGCCGCGACGGAGGGACCGTGGGCGACGACGGGAACAGGTGGGCCGATGGTGCCCCGAGACGGCTGGACGTCCTCCCGGAGGAGTTGCAGGCGCAGCTCGACGCTGTCCAGCACGGGACGCCGCAGTCGATGCAGAGCCTGCTCGAAGCCGTACTCTCGGTCGGGCGTGAGCTGGACCTGTCACAGGTGCTGCGGCACATCGTGGAGGCCGCGGTGGTGCTCGTGGACGCCGAGTACGGCGCGCTCGGCGTCATCGGCGAGGGGATGACACTCTCCCGTTTCCTGCCCGTCGGCCTCACACCGGACGAGATGGACGCCATCGGCAGGCTGCCCGAGGGCCATGGAATCCTGGGCGAGCTGATCCGTCACCCCGAGTCCCTGCGGCTCTCCGAGATCTCGGACCACCCGGAGTCGTACGGGTTCCCGCCCAGCCATCCGCCCATGCACTCGTTCCTCGGTGTGCCGATCCGCGTGCGTGACACCGTGTTCGGCAACCTCTACCTCACCGAGAAGAGGGGCGGCAGGGACTTCGACGACGAGGACGAGACCGTCCTGTCCACCCTCGCCGTGGCCGCCGGGGTGGCCATCGAGAACGCGCGACTGTACGAGAAGGCCCGGGATCGGCAGCACTGGCTGGAGGCCAACGCGGAGATCGTCGCGGGTCTGCTGTCCGGAGCGGACGAGACCCAGGTGCTTCCCCTGGTCGTCGATCACGCGCGCCGAATCCTCTCCGTCGACCTGGGCGCGCTGGCGCTGCCCGACGAGAGCGGGGACGTGCTGCGGATCGCGTTCGCCACCGGAGTGGACGCCGAGGCGCACAACGGACTGGTGCTGCCCCGGAAAGGCTCGTTCGTGGGAGCCGCTCTGCACGCGGGACAGCCGCTGATCAGCGTGGACGTCGAGAAGGATCCGAGGAGCGCCGCCGGTCCCGCGCGGTGGGGCGGTCTGGGGCCCGCGGTCGCGGTGCCGATGGTCGCCCGGGACGATGTGCGCGGAGTGCTGCTGCTGGCCCGGCTCCGTGGCAGGGTCCCGTTCACCGTGGCCGAGACGGCGCCCCTGCTGGCCTTCGCCGGACAGGCGGCGCTCGCGATGGAACTCGCCGGGCGACGGCGCTCCGCCGAGCAGCTCACCCTGCTGGAGGACCGCGACCGGATCGCCCGCGATCTGCACGATCTGGCCATCCAGCGGCTCTTCGCCACCGGCATGACCCTCCAGAGCACCTTGCGGTTCGTGGACCATCCGGCGGCGCGCGAACGGCTGCTGCGCGCCGTGGACGATCTCGACGAGACCATCAAGATCATCCGCTCGACGATCTTCGGTCTGCGCGCCCATGACACGGGGCGTACCCGGCAGGGGCTGCGGGTCCGCGCCACGGCGGCGGTCGAACAGGCCGTACGCGCGCTCGGCTTCACCCCGTCGCTGCGTATGGAGGGGCTCATCGACACGGATGTGCCATCGGCGGTCGCCGACCACGTCGTCGCCGTCCTGGGCGAGGCGCTGAGCAATGTCGCGCGTCACGCGCGCGCCACCGGCGCGGAGGTGTCCCTCGTCGTCCGCGATCACCGGCTGACGCTGGCCGTCTCGGACAACGGGATCGGCATCGCACCGGACAGTCCCAGAAGCGGACTGGACAACCTGGCCGGGAGGGCCGAGACCCTGGGCGGCCGGATGACGGTCGAAGCGGGTGGTCACCAGGGCACTGGCGGTGGCGGCACGCGCCTCGTATGGACCGTGCCCGTCGACCCCTGCTGAGGAATCCGGAGGCGCGCTGACCGGGCACGCGCTCAGTGGACAGGCGCGGGCTCAGTGGCCCTCGTGTCAGTGGCTTTCGTGGTCAGTGGCCTTCATGGCTGGGGCCGGCGGAGTGCGGGGCAGCCTGGGTGGCGAGGACGGCGGCCTGGATCCGCCGTTCGACGCCGAGCTTGGACAGCAGCCGCGAGATGTGGTTCTTGACCGTCTTCTCGGAGAGATAGAGCCGCTCGCCGATCTGCCGGTTGGTCAGCCCCTCGCCGATCAGCCCGAGGATCTCGCGCTCGCGAGGGGACAGCCCGGCCAGCGCGTCGGGTTCCCGCCGCTCCTGAGCCGCGTCCTCGCCGCGCAGACTGCTCATCAGCCGTGCCGTCGTGGCGGGGTCGAGCATCGACCGGCCCGAGGCGACCGTACGCACGGCGTCCACCAGGTCCGACCCCTTGATCTCCTTCAGCACATAGCCCGCCGCCCCGGCCATGATCGCGTCGAGCAGAGCGTCGTCGTCATCGAACGACGTGAGCATCAGACACGCCAGCCCTGGCATGCGCGACCGTAGCTCCCGGCAGACGGTGATCCCGTCACCGTCCGGCAGCCGTACGTCGAGAACGGCGACGTCGGGCCGCAGCGCCGGGCCTCTGGCCAGGGCGTGGTCCGTCGAGCCCGCGTCACCGACCACCTCGATGTCCGGCTCCGCGTCGAGCAGATCCCGCACCCCCCGCCGGACGACCTCGTGATCGTCGAGCAGGAACACCCGGATCGGCTTCCGCGCCGAAAGGCCCCGTGCCTCGTCCATGCCAGTCCTCCGCGCCGTCGTGGGCCCGCGCCCCCCTCCATCGTGGCGCCACCTCGTCATCGTGGCGCGGGCTCCGGCGGGCGTACCAGGGCCGAACGGGGCCCACGCATGGGCCGTCCAGGTCCCATGGGGCTCCCGGGCTCCCCTCCCCGGGCCTCCTTGCGGGCTTACGCGCCTCGCGTTCGGCGGTCAGGCACCGGCGTCACGCTCATGGTTCTCCAGATTCTCCGCGCCGTATGTCGCGGGCGGTGACACGGGCAGAGTCACCGTGAACACGGTGCGCCCGGGGGCGCTCTCCACACCGACCGTGCCGCCGTGCGCGGAGACCACCGCGTACACGATGGCGAGCCCCAGCCCCGTGCTGCCCGCCGCGCGCGAGCGGCTGGCGTCCCCGCGCACGAATCGGCCGAAGATCTCGGGCTGGAGCTCTTCGGGGATGCCGGGGCCGTTGTCCGCCACGCTCAGCCGGATGCCGTCCTCGTCGTGCGCCAGCCGGACGGTGACCCGCGTCCCGGAGGGGGTGTGCGAGCGGGCGTTGGCGAGGAGGTTGCCGACGGCCTGGTGAAGGCGGTGCTCGTCGCCCGTGATGGTCACGGCCTCCTCCGGCAGATCGAGCAGCCACCGATGGCCGGGTCCGGTGGCCCGCGCGTCGTCCGTGGCGTCGAGCACCAGCCGGGTGAGGTCCACGGGCTCGCGCTCAAGGGCCCGGCCCGCGTCGATACGGGCCAGTAGCAGCAGGTCGTCCACCATGCGGCTCATCCGCACCGACTCGGACTGGATACGGTCCAGCGCCCGCTTGACCTCGGCCGGTACGGGACCCTCGTGCCGGAGCGCGAGTTCCGCGTGGCCGCGGATGTTGGCCACGGGCGTGCGTAGTTCATGACTGGCGTCCGCGGCGAAGTGGCGCAGACGTTCCTCACTGGCCTGCCGCCGCTCCAGGGCGTTGCCGACATGGCCGAGCATGCGGTTGAGCGCCGTTCCGACCTGACCCACCTCGGTGTGCGGATCCGCGACCGGTACGGGGTCGGGCATGGCGACCTCGCCGCTGGCGAGCGGGCGCTCGGCCACGTTCGCCGCGGTGCTGGTCACCCGGCGCAGCGGGCGCAGCGACAGCCGTACCCACAGCGCCGCCAGGGTTCCTGTGACGATCAGGGCCGCGCCGAAGACCGCTCCCTCCACCCACTCCAGTCGGTGCAGGGTCTCCTCGACGGGGCGCAGTGGCAGTCCGGTGATCAGCACATCGTCGTCGTCGCCCTTGAAGGCGGCGACGCGGTAGCGCCCCAGCGCGGACAGCCGGAGCGTATGACCCTCTCCGTCGAGGGGCAGCTCGGTGAGCGCCCGCCGGTCGCCCGCGGTGAGCCGTACCTCCGAGACGCCGCCCTCCTTCCTGACGACGGCCGCCCGAGCGGTCGTGCCCCGCAGGCGGGCTCCGAATGTGCCCTTCGACTGGCCTCTGGTGTCGGGACGGTTGTCGCGGTCCGGGGTCGCCTCGTGTTCCAGACTCGCCGCGAACTTCCCGCCGGACGCGGAGAGCTGCTGGTCGAGGCGGCGGACGAGGAAGCCTTCGAGCGCGAAGGCCGTGGTGACGCCCACCATCACACAGGCGAGCGCCAGCAGCACGACGAGCCCGGTGGTCAGCTGACCACGCAGGGTACGCGGCGGCAGGGAGACGCCGGACAGCGGCCGTCGTGGGGGAACCGTCATCAGGGCTCCGGCTTGAGTACGTAGCCCACGCCGCGCACGGTGTGGATCATCGCGGGGTGCCCGGAATCAATCTTCTTGCGCAGATAGCTGATGTACAGCTCGACGACATGCGCGCGGCCGCCGAAGTCGTAGGACCAGACCCGGTCGAGGATCTGTGCCTTCGACAGCACTCTGCGCGGGTTGCGCATCAGGAACCTGAGCAGTTCGAACTCCGTGCGGGACAGCTCGACGAGATCCCCGCCCCGGGTGACCTCCCGGGCCTCCTCGTCCATCACCAGATCCCCCACGACCAGCAGCCGCTCACCGTCGGTCTCGCGCGCCATCCCGGCCCGCCGCAGCAGCCCGCGCAGCCGGGCCAGCACTTCCTCCAGGCTGAAGGGCTTGGTCACGTAGTCGTCGCCGCCCGCGGTGATCCCGGCGATCCGGTGCTCGACGGAGTCGCGCGCGGTCAGGAACAGCACACACACATGCTCCAGCTCCCCGCGCAGCCGGTGCAGCACCCCCAGACCGTCCATGTCGGGCAGCATCCAGTCCAGGATGACGGCGTGCGGACGGAACGCGCGGGCGACGGCGACGGCCGACGCGCCGTCGGCGGCGGTGCGCACGTCCCAGCCCTCGCCCGACAGCACGCCGGTGAGGACCTCGGTGAGATCCGGTTCGTCATCGACGACGAGGACCCGCACGGGGCCGCCGTCGCTACCGTACAGACGGGGCGGGTGGCTGTGGTTGTTCATCGTCCGTACAGCATCCCCCGTGCCGCGGCACGGATGGCTCAGGGCTCGCTCTGAGTTTCCTCTGAATAACCCCGGAACGCGCCCCTCAGAAGGTCCTCAGAGGTTGAGTTGCCAGGCTGGGCCGCCACCGACGGAAAGAGAGGGAGGGACCCAATGACCAGCGTGAACCACGCGACAGGTCCGGGTCCACGTCCGCGGCCACGTCCTGGTCCGGGTTCCGGTCCGGTTTCCGGTTCGGGCACACGGCCGGGACATGGCGGATGGCGCCATGTCGAGCACGCGATGGGCACCGTCTTCTCGTTCGACATCCGCGACCCGCGCACGCCCGCCATCGAGGTCGCCCTGCGCGAGGCGGTGCGCTGGCTGCACCACGTCGACGAGGTGTACTCCACATACCGGCCCGACAGCGTCGTCTGCCGTCTCTCGCGCGGTGAGATCGGACTCGACGAGTGCTGCCCCGAGGTACGGGAAGTCCTCAATCTCTGCAAGCGGGCCGTACGGCACACCGGCGGCTGGTTCAGCCATCTCGCGGGCGGCGTCCTCGATCCGTCCGGGCTGGTCAAGGGGTGGTCCATCGAACGCGCCTCGCGCATCCTGCGTGAGGCGGGCGCGCACAACACCTCGATCACCGGCGGCGGCGACCGGCAACTCGGCGGCGAGGCGGCGCCCGGCTCCCCCTGGCGCATCGGGATCCCGCACCCCCTGCTCCCCGGTGAGCTCTGCACCGTCGTCACCGGACGCGGCCTGGCCATCGCCACCTCGGGCGAGACGGAACGCGGAGCCCATATCCTCAACCCCCACCACGGCACACCCGCGGCAGGCCCGGCGTGCGTCACGGTGGTCGGCGCCCGGCTCACCATGACCGACGCGTACGCGGTCGCGGCCTTCGCCATGGGGGACACCGCGCGGGACTGGCTGGAATCCCTCGACGGCTACGAGGCGTTCGCGGTGACACGGGACGGCGGGACATGGCGCACCAGCGGATTCCCCGGCGAGACGCCATCGACCGGACAGGACCCTACGCGCGCCGGGTTATCCGGGCAGTGGCACCCGGTCCCACCAGATCGCACTCGACGTCCACGACCCCCTCGACAGCCCGCACCATCCGGGCCGCCACCGGCACCAGCGCGGTATCGCCGACGCGGCCCGTCAGCGTGACGACGCCGTCCGCCACGCTGACCCGTACGTCCTCCCCGGCCACCAGGAACAGGCGCTCGACCACCTCCGTGCGGACCTCCTGGGCCAGGTCCTCGTCGGACCTCAGGAACACCTTCAGCAGGTCGCGACGGCTGACGATCCCCCGGAGCATGCCCTCGCCGTCGACGACGGGCAGCCGCTTCAGCCTCCCCCGGATCATCGTCCGCGCCGCCCGGGCCAGCGGGGCGTCCTCCCGGACGGTGATCGCGGGCACGCTCATCAGCTCCTCGGCCGTGAGCGCGCCGGCCTTCCGCAGATCGTCGAGACGGCGCAGCTGCTCCAGACGGCTCGGGTCCGCGTCCCGGAACTCCTCCTTGGGCAGCAGATCGGCTTCCGAGACCACTCCGACCACGCGGCCGTCGCCCGCCAGCACGGGCACGGCGCTCACTTTCCACCGCGCCATGGTCGCCACGATCTCCTTGAACCCGGCCCGCGGGCTCACGGCGACCACGGGGCGCGTCATCACCTCGCTCACCCTGTGCGGCGTGTGGTGCATGGTCCCTCCTGCGCTCCGGAATCCGGGCACGGCCGTGTCGAGGGCAGACCACGGCCGTCTCCCAGGTCAAGCGTGAGCCCACCGGGCGCGCCGCCCCAAGGGCTGACCGGCCCTGACTCCTGTCCGAGCGGCCCCGGGCGCCCCCGGACCCGAGCCGCGGCGACCGGACCCCGTGCCCCTGGACCCGAGCCCGGAGCCCCCGGAACCCGAGACTCCGGTCAGTGTCGGGTGGCCGCCTTGCGAAGGCCGTACGTGGCGGCGCCCAGCGCGAGCACCACCGCTCCCCAGAGGACCGAGTCCGCCGGCAGGGCGAAGGCCAGTCCCAGACAGCCGACCATGCCCACGACGGGCACGAACCTGGCGGGACGCCCCTCGGCCGGAGTGAGAGTCCAGGCGGAGGCGTTGGCGACGGCGTAGTAGGCCAGCACACCGAAGGACGAGAAACCGATCGCGCCGCGCACATCGACGGTGGCGGCCAGCACGGCGACGACCGCGCCGACCGCGAGTTCGGCGCGGTGCGGCACCTCGAAGCGCGGGTGGACGGCGGCCAGCGCGTGCGGCAGATGGCCGTCGCGGGCCATGGCCAGCGTGGTACGGGAAACACCGAGGATCAGCGCGAGCAGCGAGCCGAGCGCCGCCACCGCGGCCCCGACCCGTACCACCGGCACCAGGCCCGGGACCCCGGCCGCCCGCACCGCCTCGCCCAGCGGCGCGCCGGCCCCGGCGAGGCCGTCGGGACCGAGCACCGAAAGGACCGCGAGGGCGACGGCCGCGTAGACCGCCAGCGTGATGCCCAGGGCGAGCGGGATCGCGCGCGGAATGGTCCGGGCCGGGTCGCGCACCTCCTCGCCGAGGGTGGCGATGCGCGCATAGCCCGCGAACGCGAAGAACAGCAGCCCCGCCGCCTGCAACACCCCGCCGAAGGTGGCGTCCGCGCCCAGGTCCAGCCGCGCCGACTCGGCCGTGCCGCCGGTCAGACAGGCCGTGACCACGGCGGCCAGGACCGCCAGCACGACCGCGACAATGCCGCGCGTCAGCCAAGCGGACTTCTGTACGCCGACATAGTTCACGGCGGTCAGCGCCACCACCGCGGCCACCGCCACCGCATGTGCCTGGCCGGGCCACGCGTACGCGCCGACCGTCAGGGCCATCGCCGCGCAGGAGGCGGTCTTGCCGACCACGAAGCCCCAGCCCGCCAGATAGCCCCAGAAGTCACCGAGGCGCTCGCGGCCGTAGACATAGGTGCCGCCGGACTTCGGGTAGCGGGCGGCCAGTCGCGCCGAGGAGGTGGCGTTGCAGTACGCCACCACCGCGGCCATCGCCAGACTCAGCAGCAGCCCGGACCCGGCCGCCGACGCGGCCGGCGCGAGCGCGGCGAAGATCCCCGCGCCGATCATCGCTCCGAGCCCGATCACCACGGCGTCGAACACACCGAGATGCCGCTTCAGCTCGCCCGCCGAGGCGGATCCCGTCGACGTACCCATCACTCTCGCTCCTCGACCCTGATCGGACGACACACCCCCACCGGCTGTCGGCGCACGCACGATATCGGCAGTGGAATCGGGGACGACCGGCGGCATCCGCGTCGCCGCCCGCTGCGGCAGCCCCGCTGAACTGGTCCGATTCCGCCATGGCGCGGCCGGGGCGGCTGGTAGACATGGACCATGACGTATCAGATCCCCCCGCCGGTGCCGCACTTCGTCGGCCGGCGGCGCGAACAGGCCCTGGCCGCCACGGCCGTCGCGGAACGGGACGGGGAGTCCCGCCCGCTGCTGTTCGCGCTGAGCGCGCTGGGTGGCACGGGGAAGACGGAGCTGGCGTTCCAACTGGCCCGTACGCTGCGGCCACGCCACCCGGACGGGGTCCTCCATGTCGATCTCGACGACCTCAGGCGTGGCGGCGTGGTGGAGATCGGCGACGCCCTCGGGGATCTGCTCGGTTCACTCGGGGTGGAACCGGAGTGGCTGAAGCCGTCGTTCAAGGCCCGGTGCAAGCAGTACTGGACGAAGACGGAAGGCAGGAGTCTCGTCATCGTCGTCGACAACGCGCGCTACGCGGCCGAGGTCGTACCACTGCTGCCCGCGTCCGGCGACAGCGTGGTGATCGTCACGAGTCACGGGCCGCTGTACGAACTTGAGAACGGCGCGGCCATCGATCTCGCCCTGCCCCCGCTGGATCCGCCCGATGCCATGGAACTGCTGCGGAGCGTCGCCGGTGACGCGCGGCTGGACGCCGAACCGGAGGCCACCGACAGGCTGCTCCGCCTCTGCTGCGGTCTGCCCGCCGCGCTGCATGTCGCGGGCCGGTGGATCCGCGGACACCGGCGCGGTCCGCTGTCACGGCTGATCGACGAGCTCACCGCCGAGCTGCACGGGAAGGGGATCCCCATGGTGGAGGTGTTGTGGGACGCGGCCTATCGCGGGCTTGGCCCCGAGGCGGCGCTGCTCTACCGGATGCTGCCGAGCATCCCCGGGACGTCCTTCACCCCCGAGGCGGCCACGGCGATCCTGGGCCGGGGTCGGGACGCCGCCGACCGGGCGCTCGACGAGCTGGAGACGGCCGGCTTACTCGACACCAGGGATGTGTCGGACACCGGCGACGACCGCAAACGCCTGCCCGAGCTGTTGCGCGCACACGCGAGGCGCCGGGCCGAGGACAGCACCGAGGAAGAGCGGGCCGAGTGGCGGCCGCGTATCGTGCGCTGGTTCCTGCGGCAGGCACAGCGCGCCGACCGGTACGTGGCGGGCACGCGCATGACCTTCGCGGACCCGGTCGGGCCCATCCCCGGCGCCCCTGATATCCGGTTCGAGGACGGCGAGGGCGCGGCGGCGGACCCGGCACCCGACGGTGCGGCCGCCGCGGCGGCCGGGAAGGAACGGGCGTTTCGCTGGCTGGAGACCGAGCGTCACGCGCTGTACGACTGCGTGGACCTCGCCCACGCGCGCGGGTACGACACCGAGGCCGCGGCCTTCGGCGAACCCCTGTGGACCCACTACCTCGACCACCCGCACTACGCCGACGGCATCGAGGCGTTCCGTACCGCCCTGGCGGCGGCTCAGCGAGCCGGACACATTCCGTTGACCGTACGGCTGCGCTGCCAACTGGCGCGCCCGCTCTGGAAGCGGGGGGAGTTCGCGGAGGCCGAGCGAGAGCTGGCCCAGGCGCTCACCGCGTCACGGTCCCTGGGGGAGTCCGACCGGTACCGCAAACTGGGCGCGTCGGTCGTCGAGTTCCACGGCATGCTCAGGTCGGCGCGTGGCGACTGGGCCGCGGCGGCGGCCGATTTCGAGGCAGCGCGCGAGGTCCACCGGACGATCGGCAATGAGTACGGCGTCATGCTCCAGACCTACCGGCTGGGCGAGGCCGTCGCCGCCCTCGGTCAACTGGAGCGGGCCGCCGCGCTGTTGACCGAGGCGCACGCGCTCGCGAAGCGGCTCAAGCGTGAACGCCTCACGGCGCGGACCGGGTTCGCGCTGGGGGGTGTACTGCACCGTCTGGGCCGGGGAAGCGCGGCACACGAGCTGTACGTGGCGGCGCTCGACAGTGCGCGGGAGCGTGGCGCCGACCACGACGAGGCGGGGATCCTGGACGCGCTCGCGCAGCTGGCCGAGGAGGCGGGGCGCGAGGCCGAAGCACGGGGACACCGTGCGCAAGCGGGTGCCATCCGGCGACGGAACGGCCTTGTCTAGAGAGTGAGTTCGGCCTCGTCCGAAGTGGCGCGGGAGAGCCGGACCGGGAAGAGCCGTCCCCCGATCCGGCAGTCGATCTCGACCTCGCCGGCATCGGCGGCCGGCGGTCCGGGACATACGGCCAGCCACGCGTGGACGGCGCTCAGCACCGCGGCCGGATCGGCGTGCACGATCCGATCGGCCTCCCGGCAGGGGGAGATACGGACCGTGAGCAGTGCCCCGGAGCGGGTGCGCACCACACAGAGCGACCACGCGGACAGGATGGCCGCGGCGGTGCGGCACCCCGGATAGCTGTCCAGAATCCCGGCGGTCCACCCGGCCACCGTCCGGACGGCGCGGTGCGGGGAGGCCCCGGGCGGCTCGGCCCTTCGGTAGAGCAGCCCCGCGCTCTGCGCGTGCCGCTCACCGGCGGTGCCGTGCTCAGCGGCGAGGTGATGCGCGGGCGCGTCCGTGTGAGCGGGATACCGCTCGACCCGCACCTCGGTGCCGCTGATGTGGACGCGCACCGCGAAGGCCGCCGGTACGCGGGCGGGCGGTGCGGGCGGCGGAAGGGGCCGGGCGGTTGCCGGAGCGGCCGGGGGGTCGAGTCCGAGCAGCCCGTACACCTCCTCACGCAGCCGCTCCAGCGCGCGGCCCCGCTCGGCGAAGGCGGCATCCGCGAACGCGCGGCCGGCGCCGGGACGGTGCGCGTCGAGCGCGGCGTCGAGTGTGGTGTCGAGCGCGGCTTCGAGGTGGTCGGCCGGTGCCAGACGCGGGCTGTGGCCGAGGAGTTCGGCCATCGGACTGCCGGGGATCAGCTCGTCGCCCCCGTCGTACGCGGCGATCACCGTACGGTCCAGAGCGGCGGCGTACAGCGCCGTGGAGCCGTGATCGGTGATGACCGCGTCGGCGGCGACGAGCACCGCGGCCCACTCCTCGTACGGGCCGGCGAGAATCAGGCCGGCGTCGAGGGCGGGGGCAAGGCGTTCCGCGAGATCGAGGGCGCCTGTCCGGCTGCGTTCGTTGGGATGCACGATCAGTGCGGCCTGGTAGCGGTCCTGGGGCAATCCGACCGTCAGCTCGGCGGGTAGTCCCGGGCGCCGGGCGAGGAGCGATTCGGGGCCCCAGGTGGAGGTGAGGACGACCAGCTTGCGGTCGCCCGTGCCGAGGGCCGCGCGAAAGCGGTCACGGTGGGAGACGGACGCGAGCAGGCGTTCCAGGGTGGGGTCACCGACCACCACGCTCCGCGTCGCGGCGGACGGGCTGACGGCGGCCAGACGCGCGACCTGGCTCGGGTGGGCCAGCGCGTAGAGGGTGGACACCGGGCGACCGCCCGGCAGCACATAGGCCGGATCGAGACCGGAGGCGGAGTCTCCGGAGCCCTCGCCGCGGATGGTCTTGTTGAACCCCGCTCCGTGCGGAAGCAGTACGCGGTCACCGTGCAGCAGACCGAGATCGCCCTTCGGGCTGGCGGCGAGGATCAGATCGAACGGGCGTCGGCACGCCTCGTCCCACGGGATGGTGCGGGCGTGGACCCGTTCGATGGCGGCCAGCGCGTCGACGTCGAAGGCGGAGCCGGGGACGAGGGTGAAGAGCCGGCGGATCCGGTCGTCACCGGCGAAGACGGGGAGCACGTCGAGGAGCCGGTGCAGGGCGTTCGCCGACCGGGCGGCGAAGAGTACGTCG
>NZ_JBEOUD010000039.1:22807-82057 GCF_040303865.1 Streptomyces sp. NPDC094034
GTCGCCCGTCGCCCGTCGCCCGTCGCCCGTCGCCCGTCGCCCGTCGCCCGTCGCCCGTCGCCCGTCGCCCGTCGCCCGTCGCCCGTCGCCCGTCGCCCGTCGCATGGATTGTCCCATCCTAGACCGGGAGTTGTCGCCCCACGGGCCGTTTCCGCAGATGAGGGGGGTTGGTCAGCGGCGTCCGGCGGCATGCCGTGATCGTACCCGCCGACACGCGCCGACCGGCTCCGGCACCGCTGGAGCCGGCGCGGGATGTCCTGATCCCACTGCGCGCAGCCGCGGCGGTGTGAAGAATGTGGCCCCATGAGTGAGTGGGGAATCGCATTGATCGCGGCGGGCTCGGCACTGGTCGGCAGCCTCATCACCGGGTGGTTCACCCGCACCGCGGGCGGCCGGCAGGCCGAGGCGGCACGGCACGCCGGGGACCGGCAGGCTGACGCGGTGCTGGACACCGTACGGGCGACCCTCGAAGAGCAGCGGGCGGTACGCGTACTCGACCTGCGCCGACAGACGTATGTGCGGTTCCTCGAATCCGCGGAGGTGGTCGGTCTGTCCCGGCGGACCGGCCACGATCAGCCCGGCGACGGCCCCGCCCTGCAACGGGCCTTCGTCGCGGTGCTCTTGGAGGGACCGGAGGATGTCTCCCGAGCGGCGCGGCGACTTGTCGACTGTCTGCGCGACGGTTCCTTGCCCGATGATCTCGATCACGCGCGGTCGGAGTTCATCGACGCCGCGCGCGGGACGCTGAGCCCGCCGGGCGGAGGCCGGCTCCCGGGCGTCCCCACCACCGCCCGGCCTTCCGCCCCGCCGCCCGGCGTGACCTCGTAGGACAGCCGCGTACGCCCACGACTTCCGTACGGGCAAGCGCGTACCGCTGTCACCGGCCCCCGGAGACCCGCAGCACCGTCCCCGTCGTGTACGAGGCGTCCGCCGACAGCAGCCACGCGACGGCGGCGGCGATCTCGGCGGGCTCTCCTGGCCTGCCGAGCGGGATCCCGGCGGCTGCCTTCGCCGGACGATCGGGATCCCCCATCGCGGCGTGCATCTGCGTGTTGATGACGCCCGGCGCGACCGCGTTGACCCTGATGCCGTCCCGGCCGAGCTCCTTGGACAGGCCGATGGTCAGGGCGTCGGTGGCCGCCTTGGTCGCCGCGTAGTGCACATACTCGCCGGGGGCGCCGAGGGTGGCCGCCGCCGAGGAGATATTGACGATGGCGCCGGAGCCGAGCGCCGCCATGTCCCGGGCGGCGCGCCGGCAGCACAGCAGATAGCCCAGGAGGTTCACCTCGATCACCCGTCGCAGGTCGGCGGTCCTCGTGGCGGTGAGTCTGCCGAGCGGGCCGGTCACACCGGCGTTGTTGACCAGGCCCGTCACCGGCCCGAGTTCGGCCGCGGCGGTGTCGAACAGCCGCTCCACGTCCGCCTCTTCGGAGGTGTCGACCTGTACGGTGACGCAGCGCGCCCCCGTCGCACGGACGGCCACCGCCGTCTCCTCGGCCGCCGCCTCGTCGCTGACATAGCCAAGAGCCAGATCATGCCCGTCGGCCGCCAGCCGGACGCACGTCGCGGCGCCGATACCCCGGCTGCCGCCTGTGACGACGGTGATCGGACGTGACATGAGCTGCCTCCTGCTGAGCGACGGACGTGCGGGATTCACCGGATTCACCGGATGCACCGGATTCGCCGACTGGACAGCAAGTCGTATCTCACCCTCGTCGGGCGCACGCGATCGGGGCCATGTGAACAGAGTGTTGAAAACGAATTGTTGACATCAATGTGTGTGTCGTCGATCCTGGTCGTATGCCATCGACTCCCGGTCGGCCCACCGACCCCTTCACCCCTCCGCACCCGGAACAGGCGCGCGCGCACCGCGCCCACGCGTCCCTCTTCCGCATCGCCGAGCGGCACGCGGCCACCGACGAACAGCGCCGGCGGCAGGTCCATCCCTCCGTCATCGCGCCCCACGAGGCCATCAGGCTGGTGTCGTTCCTGCTCAGCGGCGCGGCGCGGCCGGACGACGGCGAGCCGGCGGTGGACCACGCCGACATCACCGCCGCTCTGAGCCTGATCCCCCTGGCGCGCGGCGACATGGACGAGCTGGAGGCCGGACTCCTCAAGATGGCCCGGGGCCGCGAGATGACCTGGCAGGAGATCGCCTTCGGTCTCGGTCTCGGCACTCCACAGGCGGCGAGGCAGCGGTACGAACGGCTGGCCGGCCGTACCGCCACCGACACCGAGGGGGCGGAGGAGGCGCGGGAAACGCTTTAGCCACCGGGATCCGGTTCACCCCCCGTACGGCCGGACAGGTCACCGCCGTCCGCACCATCGGAGGAGTCCGGTTGTCGGCTGTTCCGGCGCCTCATACGCTCCATTTGTCGAGGACCGTCAGCGGCCGGCCGACGCCGGTCGCCGGTCGCGGTCGCGGTCGCGGATAAGGAGCCACAGCCATGAGCGTCTGGATGATCACCGGTGCCTCGCGCGGATTCGGTGCGGAGATCGCCCGTACCGCCCTGGCGTCCGGCTATGACGTCGTGGCCACCGCCCGCGATCACCGGACCGTGAAGTCCCTCTTCCCCGACGCGGGCGACGCCTTGCTCGCGCTTCCCCTGGACGTCACCGACGAGGACGCGGCGCACGCCGCCGTCGCCGCGGCGACGGAGCGGTTCGGCCGTATCGATGTGCTGGTCAACAACGCGGGCCGGGGACTGCTCGGCGCGGTCGAGGAGGTCTCGGACGCGGCGGCCAAGGCGGTGTACGAGACCAATGTGTTCGGCACGCTCAATGTGCTGCGCGCCGTGCTGCCCGGGATGCGTGAGCGCCGCTCGGGACACATCGTCAACATCAGCTCGGTCGGCGGCTTCACCGCCGCGCCGGGCTGGGGCGTCTACGCCTCCACGAAGTTCGCCGTCGAGGGCCTGTCCGAAGCGCTGGCGGCCGAGGTCGCGCCGCTCGGCATCACGGTGACCGTGGTCGAACCCGGCCGCTTCCGTACGGACTTCCTGGACGGCTCCAGCCTCCACACCGAGGAGAACGTGATCCACGACTACGCCGCCACCTCGGGCGGCACCCGGACCGGTGCGGTGGACCAGAACCACACCCAGCCCGGCGACCCGGTCAAGGCGGCCCGCGTCATCGTCGACCTCGGCGGCAGCGAACGTGCCCCGCTGCGCATCCAGCTGGGGGCGGACAGCGTCGCCCGGGTGGAGGACAAACTCCGCTTCGTCCACGACGAGTTGGAGACGTGGCGGAAGGTGGCCACGAGCACCGACCACGACGACGTCACCACCGGCTGAGCCGCCCACCGCCCCCTCGGCGGCGGTCCGCGACCTTCAGGGGCAGGTGCCCCGGCGCGCGTGGCGGTCGGGAGACAGCTGTATATGCCGTTATGTTCCTCGCGGACCCGCGCACGCACCCGTCACACCAGCCGAGGGACGCGATGAGACTCCGTGCCGTCAGAATCAGCCGATCGCCGCTTCTCCCGCTCCTTGTCCTGATCAGTACGGCGATGGCCCTGTGGCCCGCGGCCCCGAGCACCGCGCGGCCCGCGTCCTGCGCGCCCTCCGTGCCGTACGAGTCCGGGACCGACGGCTACCACACCTTCCGGATCCCGGCCGCTCTCCAGGTGCCGGACGGACCACTGCTCGCGTTCGCCGAGGGGCGGCGTGATTCGGCCGCGGACGACGGCGACATCGATCTGGTGCTCCGGCGGTCGCTGGACGGGGGGTGCACCTGGCAGCCGCTCCAAGTGGTCGCCGACGCGGGGAAGGACACGGTCGGCAACCCCGCGCCGGTGATCGATCCGCGGAGCGGGGACGTGGTGCTCGTGACCTGCCGGACGATCGGCGGCGTGACCAAGCGCCAGGTGGTGGCGGGCGCGGTCGCCGGTTCCGTCCGCCGGGTGTATGTACAGCGCAGCACGGACGACGGCCTGAGCTGGTCACCGCAGCGGGACATCACGGCGTCGGTCAAAGCCGCGGACTGGCGCTGGTACGCGGTGGGTCCGGGGCACGCGGTGGCGCTGCGCCACGGCCCCCACCGGGGACGGCTGCTGGTGCCCGCGAACCACAGCGCGGGCCCGGCGGCCCGCAGCGGCGCGCACTCCATCGTCAGCGACGACGGCGGTCTCAGCTGGCGCGTCGGCTATCTGAGCCCCGGGGCCGACGAGCCGCTGGCACTCAACGAGAGCACGCTGACGGAGCTGCCTGACGGCCGCGTCTACATCAACGCCCGTGATCACGACCGTACGACCGAGGGCTCACGGGCCGACGCCTACAGCGACGACGGCGGACTGACCCTCTCCGTACCGTTCCGGCCCCAGCCGATGATCGAAGGGCCCGTGGTAGAGGGCAGTGTGCTCCAGGTCCGCGGTCCCACCGGGGACGAGCCGCTCCTGTACTCCGGCCCCTCGGACCCCGCGGAACGACTCAGGATGCAGGTACGGGCCAGTGGCGACGGCGGGCTGTCATGGCGACCGGTGTGGACGGTGTCGCAGGACCGGGCGGGCTATTCGGACCTGGTGCAGACCGGCGGAGGGACCGTCGGTCTGCTCTACGAGACGGGACAGCGGACCTATCACGACAGCATCCGCTTCACCCGGCTCCCCTGGGTCTGGCGGCTCCTGCCGGATCTGACGGTTTCTCAGGGCGAGGTGGGCGGTTCGGCCCGGTAGGCCCGGCGGTCGACGAAGGCGGCGTCGTCGCCCGGTCCCGCCGTGCCCAGGACCGTCAGCCGTGGTGCCATGGGTCCATGGGCCACCACCTCGAACGGACCGGGCGCGAGCGGACCGGGCACGGACGGACCGGGCACGGACGGAACCGGCGCGAACGGAACGGGCCATGACCGGCGCGCCGGCCCTGGCCCCCTGTCTGCGCGCCGTGCGGGCCGTGGTCCTCGACACCGACGGGGTCATCATCGACTCCGCCGGGGTGCACGCCGCGGCCTGGAAGGGCGCGTTCGACGCGTGTCTGTCCGCCGCGGGCGTTCGCGCCCCCTTCGACCCGGTGGACGACTATCGTCGCTACGTCGACGGCAGGTCCCGCGAGGACGGGGCGGTGGCGTTCCTGAACGCGCGCGGACTCGACCTGCCCTTCGGCGAGCCCGGCGACGGACCGGGAACGGCCACCGTCCGGGCCGTCATGGCACGCAAGGAGCGGCTGTTCACGCGGCGAGTGCGTGAGCACGGCGTCAAGGTCTGGCCGGGGACGGTACGTCTGCTCCACGCGCTGACCGCCGAGCGGGTGCCGTGCGCCGCCGTCTCGGCGTCCCGGCACGCGACGGGCCTGCTGACGTCGGCCGGGGTGCTCGGTCTGCTGCGGACCGTCGTGGACGGCAACGAGGCGCACCGGCTGGGGCTGCCGGGCAAGCCCGACCCGGCGATCTTCCTGGAGGCCGCGCGCCGCCTCGGGTTTCCGGCCCGGGACACGGCCGTCGTGGAAGACGCGCTGGCCGGTGTCGAAGCCGGTCGGCGCGGTGGGTTCGGCCTGGTGATCGGCGTCGCCCGGACGGCCGGGCCCAGCAGCGCGGCCGAACTGCGCGGGCACGGCGCCGATGTGGTGGTCG
Source organism: Streptomyces sp. NPDC094034 (assembly GCF_040303865.1). Classification (NCBI taxonomy): domain Bacteria; kingdom Bacillati; phylum Actinomycetota; class Actinomycetes; order Kitasatosporales; family Streptomycetaceae; genus Streptomyces; species Streptomyces sp. NPDC094034. Next base: position 28,367 of record NZ_JBEOUD010000039.1, read on the forward strand.
CCGACCCCGGAGAGCTGCTGACCGAAGAAGAGGGCCGGGGAAGCGCGGCGGGGACGAGCGCGAAGGGAACAGGCGCGGCGGGGACGAGCGCGAAGGGAACAGGCGCGGCGGGGACGAGCACGAAGGGGACGAGCGCGGAGGGGACCGGCGCGGACAGGACGAGCGTGAACAGGAGAAGCGGGTGACCACACGCGCCTGGACCTGGACCTACGAGGGCTACGACCCCGAAGCGGAGCGGCTGCGCGAGGCGCTCTGCACGCTGGGCAACGGCTACTTCGGCACCCGCGGCGCCGCGTCGGAGACCTCCGAGGGACCGGCGCACTACCCCGGCACCTACGCGGCGGGCTGCTACAACCGGCTCATCTCCACCGTCGCGGGGCGTCAGGTGGAGAACGAGGACATGGTCAATCTGCCCAACTGGCTTCCGCTGCGCTACCGCGTACGCCCCGAAGGAACGACGCCAGGACCGTGGCTCTCACCCGACGGCCCCCACCTCCTCACCCACCGGCAGAGCCTGGACCTGCGGCACGGCACCCTGACCCGCTGGTCGGTGTACGAGGACGGCGCCGGGCGACGGTTGCGCGTCGAGCAGTGCCGGCTGGTGCACATGGGCGAGCCGCATCTCGCCGCGCAGCGCACCTCGTTCACCGCCGAGGGCTGGGCCGGGACGGTGGAGGTGGAGTCGGGTCTCGACGGCGATGTGCGCAACGCGGGAGTGGAGCGGTACCGCGATCTGGCGAACCGGCATCTGATCCATCTGCGTACCGGCGCCGAACGCGACGAGGGCGTGGTGTGGCTGCGGTGCCGCACCGTCAACTCCGACATCCGGATCGCGCTGGCCGCGCGTACCCGCGTCAGCGACCGCCGTGACCTCGCGCCCCGTGCGCGGCTCACCCCCGCACAGGCCGTCCAGACCCTCACGATCCCCGTCGGGCGCGACGAGACGGTGACCGTCGACAAGACGGTCGCGCTGTACACCTCCCGTGACCCGGCGATCAGCGGTCCCCGGTTCACCGCGGTCCAGGAGGTACGGCGGGCCGCCGACTTCCCCCGGCTGCTGGCCTCGCACCACCGGGCCTGGGAACGTATCTGGCGGGAGGCGGCACTGGACGTGCCCGGCGAGGCGGGCCGGATCCTGCGGCTGCATCTCTTCCATGTACTCCAGACCCTCTCCCCGCACACGGCGGGACTGGACGCCGGCGTACCGGCCAGAGGGCTGCACGGCGAGGCCTATCGCGGGCATGTCTTCTGGGACGAGCTGTTCGTCCTGCCGTTCTTGAACCTGCACTTTCCCGAGGTCTCACGGTCCCTGCTCGGCTACCGCTACCGGCGGCTGCCCGCGGCCATCCACGCGGCGCGCAGCGTGGGCCGGCGGGGCGCGATGTACCCCTGGCAGAGCGGGAGCGACGGGCGCGAGGAGACCCAGGAGCTGCATCTCAACCCGCGCTCCGGCCGCTGGCTGCCCGACTACTCCCGGCTCCAGCACCATGTCGGCTCGGCGGTGGCGTACAACGTGTGGCAGTACTGCCAGGCCAGCGGCGACATCGAGTTCCTGCACACCGACGGCGCGGAGACGCTGCTCCAGATCGCGCGGTTCTGGGCGAGCAGCGCGGTCTGGGACCCGGCGCTTGAGCGCTACCGCATCCGCGGTGTCGTCGGTCCCGACGAGTACCACGACGGCTACCCGGACGCCACGGTGCCGGGGCTGGACGACAACGCCTATACGAACGTCACCGCGGCGTGGGTACTGACCCGGGCCCTCGAACTCTGCCGGACCCTGCCCCTCTCGCACCGCCATCAGCTCTTCGACCGTATCCGGCTCGCGCCGGCGGAGCAGGAGGGCTGGGACGACATCGCCCACCGGCTCCATGTGCCGTACCACGCGGGGGTCATCAGCCAGTTCGCCGGATACGGGGACCTCGCCGAACTCGACTGGGAGGGCTACCGGCGGCGGTACGGCGACATCAGGCGGCTGGACCGGATCCTGGAGGCGGAGGGCGACACGGTCAACCGCTACCAGGCGTCCAAGCAGGCCGATGTGCTGATGCTCGGCTATCTCTTCTCGCCCCGGGAACTCGCCGGGCTCTTCCGGCAGCTCGGCCACCGGCTCGACGACGACTCCTGGCGGGCCACCGTCGACTACTACCTCGCCCGCACGAGCCACGGATCCACGCTCAGCTCCCTCGTCCACGCGTGGGTGCTGGCCCGGGCCCGCCGTGACGAGGCGTGGGCCTTCGCCGAGGAGGCGCTGGCCGGGGATGTGGCCGATGTGCAGGGCGGCACCACGGCGGAGGGCATCCATCTCGGCGCGATGGCGGGCACCCTGGACTTCGTACAGCGCGGGCTGACCGGGCTGGAGACCCGGGACAACGCGCTGTGGCTGGATCCGGCGCCGCTGCCCCAGCTGTCGAAGTTCGGGGTCGTCATCCGCTACCGCAGTCACTGGGACGTGGATCTCCGTATCCGCGCCGAGCGGGTACGGATCGCCGTGCCGGACGGGAGCGACGGTCCGGTGCGCGTGGTGCTCGGCGGGGCCGAGTCCGTCATCGACCCCGGCACCACGCGCCGGCTCGAACTGCCCGGCACATGAACGCGACCCGCGTCCAGGGAGGCGCGCTCGAACCGCCCGATACGCGAGTCAGCCGGGGACGAGCACCGCGGCGCCGTTCACCCGCCCGGCCGCGAGGTCGCCGAGCGCGCGGTCGGACTGGCTCAGCGGATAGCGGCTGATGGTGACGCGGATGCCGATGCGCTCGGCCAGGGCGAGGAAGTCGTAGCCGTCCTGCCGGGTGTTGGAGGTGACGCTGCGCAGATTCCGCTCCTGGAAGAGATGGCGCTGGTAGTTCAGTACGGGAATGTCGGAGAGATGGATGCCGGCGATCGAGAGCGTGCCCGACCGGTCCAGGGCCTCCAGCGCCACCGGCACCAGATCACCCACCGGCGCGAACAGGATCGCCGAGTCGAGCGGTTCCGGTGGCCGGTCCCGGTCGTGACCGGCCGACGAGGCGCCGAGTTCCATGGCGAGTTCACGCGCCCGCGCCGACCGGGTCAGGACATGGACCGTGGCGCCCTCGGCCAGCGCCACCTGCGCGGCCAGATGGGCGGAGGCGCCGAAACCGTAGATCCCCAGACGCCCGCCGCGAGGCAGCGCGCTGCGGCGCAGCGAGCGATAGCCGATGATCCCGGCGCACAGGAGCGGCGCGAGCAGCGCGGCGTCCTGGTTCTCCGGCAGTCGGTACGCGAACGCCTCCGGGACGATGGCCAGTTCGGCGAAGCCGCCGTCCGCGTCCCATCCCGTGTAGAGGGATCCGGGGCAGAGATTCTCCTGTCCCGCCCGGCAGTAGCGGCAGGTCCCGCAGGTGCCCCGCAGCCAGGCCCCGCCGGCCCGGTCACCGATGCGGAACCGCGTCACGGCCTCGCCGACGGCGGTCACCCGGCCGACGATCTCATGGCCGGGGATGGACAACGGGCGGTGCGGGGTGAGATCGCCCTCGGTCAGATGCAGATCCGTACGGCAGACACCGCACGCCTCCACCCGCAGCAGCAGTTCGCCGGGGGCGGGGACGGGCACGCGGCGACTGATACGGACCAGCGGCCGTCCGGCGCTGATCGGTCCTGGGGTCTCGACGGCCCAGCCGTCCATGGTCTCCGTGGCGGGCGCGGCGGACGCGGGAACAGCCATACCCCCCAGCCTGCGGCGCACACCGACCCGCGGCAAGCGGGCACCGTCCCGGCGGCGTCGAGGGCGGCGCGGGTCCATGCGTCGTCCCTGTCCGGCTGTCCGCCCGCGGTCGGTTCGTGCCGTACCGCCGTACCGGGTCAGTGGTCGATCGCCGCCGCGGGCGCGCTCAGCTGCCACACGCGCGCCGGGGGGACATTGCCCCAGACCGTGCGGCAGTCGACGGCATGGGCCCGCTGGAAAGAGTCGAGTACATGCACGACCCCGCTGTGCCTGGCCAGACTCCGGGAGCTGCCGAACACCGCACGCAGCCTCGTGGTGCCGCGATAGCCGAAGTACGTCAGCCGGCCGCCCGGTACGAGCGCGGTCAGATAGCGCGCGAGCAGGTCGGACACCTCGTCGGGGTGGAAGTTGGTGAAGGGCAGCCCGGACACGATCACGTCGTACCGCGCCGAGGGATCCAGCTCCTGGACCGGCGCGGCGATCAGACCGACGCGCTCTCCGAGGACCGCGAGCCGGGGGTCGGTGCGCAGGTCGGCCTTGAGTACGCGGGCGAAGCGCGGGTTGGACTCGACCAGGTCCAGGGTGTCCTCGGGACCGAGCAGGCCGGCGAGGACGCGGGAGACCGCGCCGGTGCCGGCGCCGACCTCCAGCACGGCGCGGGGCCGCCCGGTACGGTCGGCCAGCGGCGCGGCGAGCGCCCGGGCGAGTCGGTGCCCGCTGGGTGTCACGGCGCCGGTCGTACGGAATGTCCGCAGTGTCTCGGCGAAGAACAGCCCCCGGTCGGCGAGCCGCCGGGCCGGGGTACGCCGGCCCCGGGCGCCGACGGACCCGGATATGCCGGTGAGCGAGGTCTCGGGCGATGACGTGCCGGGCGGCGAGGTGTCCGAGGGTGACGTGCCGGGCGGCGAGGTGCGGACCAGCGGGGTACGGGGTGGTGGAAGAGCCATGCCGGTGACGTTAGGGAGCGGCCGAGGCTGCGGGATCGGCTGTTGTGCGACGGCGGTGTCCGACGAAAGTAGGGGGTCGTGATGTCCCTCCGGCGGGGGGCGCGGCGTATGCGCGTCCCTAGGATGACAAGGTGAGATCCGAGCCGGGACGCAGAATGCCGCTGTGGGTGGAGGCACCCTCGGCGGTGGTGCTCGCCCTGATGTCCGTACTGGAGGGCTACCGGTCGGCCGGCGACACGCTGGCGGATCCCGCGCCGTGGATGGCGGTGATCGCCTCGTTCGCGGCGCTCGGCCGCCACCGGTATCCCCGTGCGGCGGCGGGCGTGGCGCTCGTGTCGGCGACCCTGGGCGCCCTGCTGCCGCTGCTGGTGACGCTGTACCACTTCTCCTCGCGCGGCAGGCTGCGCGAGGTGTGGGTGTATCTGGGGATCGTCCTCACCGCGGGCCTGCCGTGGCTCGCCGTCGCGCTGACCCGGGGGCAGCCGCTCACCGGAGGGCGGCTGAGCAACTGGACCAACGCGAGCTTCGGCAATTCCGTGCTCATCGGGCTCGCCCTGGCGCTCGGCATGTGGCTGGGCAGCAGACGCCGGCTGCTGGCGGCGCTGACGGAGCAGGTGGAGCAGCTGCGAGTGGAGCGCGAACTCCGCGCGGAACAGGCGAGACTGGCCGAACGGTCCCGGATCGCCCGTGAGATGCACGATGTCCTCGCGCACCGGCTGAGCCTGCTGATGCTGCATGCCGGGGTGCTCCAACTGCGCGGGGAGGGCATGCCCCCAGCCACCGTGGAGCGGATCGCGCTGCTGCGGAACACGGCCGGACAGGCGCTGGACGATCTGCGCGAGGTGCTCGGGGCGATGCGCTCCGACGAGCGTCCCGCCGAAGCGGACGGGACGGCCGGTGCCGCCGGAACCCAGGGGGCGGCCGTGGCGGCCCCGGCGCTCCAGGACCTGGCCGAACTGCTCGCCGAGGCACGGGCCGCGGGCCAGTTGATCGAGTCGACGGTGGCCGGCGACGCGGGCAGTACCTCCACCGCCCACCGGCTGGCGGTGCACCGGCTCGTACGGGAGGCCCTGACCAACGCCCGCAAGCACGCGCACGCGGCGCCGGTCTCGGTACGGGTGCACTACGGGCCGCCCGCCACCACGGTCGAGGTGGTCAACGGCCCGGCCGGGGAAGAGCTTCCGGTCTCCGAGGACCCCGATGCGCGGGCGCCCGGTGGGTACGGTCTGATCGGTCTGGCGGAGCGGGTCGCGGCGCTGGGCGGCCATCTGCACACGGGTGCCACCGGGGGCGGCTGGCGGCTCGCCGCCCGGCTGCCCGTGGCCCCCTCGGACCTTGCCACGTCGGCCGGCTTCTCCACGACGACGTCATGATCAACGTCCTGGTGGTGGACGACGACGCCCTGGTGCGGCTCGGTCTTGTCGATCTGCTGACCACCGATCCGGAACTGACCGTCGTCGGCGAGGCGGCGGACGGACTGGCGGCCGTCGAGCAGGCGGGCAGGCACCGCGTCGACATCGCGCTCGTCGACATCCGGATGCCCCGGATGGACGGTATCGCCGCGACCCGCCGGCTGCGCGCGCTGCCGGCGCCACCGCGGGTGATCACCCTGACCACCTTTGACCTCGACGAGTACGTCTACGACGCGCTCGCCGCGGGCGCGGACGGCTTTCTGCTCAAGGACACGGATCCGCTGGAGATCATCCGCGCGGTCCATGTGGTGGCGGCCGGCCAGGGAATGCTGCATCCCGCCGCGGCCCGTCGGGTGATCGACCGCTTCCACCACGCCGAGCGGCCCGCGGCGCTGGCGGCGCGCGCCAGGCTCGCCCGTCTCACCCCGCGTGAGACGGACGTGCTGGCACGGCTCGCGCTGGGCAGCTCCAACGCGGAGATCGCGGCGGCGCTCGGTATGCGCGAGAGCACCGTGAAGGCGCACATCAGCCGGATTCTCATGGCCCTCGGCACCGGAAACCGCGTCCAGGCCGCCCTGCTGGCCAGGGACGCCGGGCTCGGCGCTCCCGGCTGAGCCCTGGCCGAGGGTCCCGTACGACGGCTCCTCGCGCATGTCTCCGTGTCTCCCGCTGTGACAGCCGCGACGACGGCTGCTACGACAGCCTGTCGGCGATCACCGACGCCGCTTCCGCGATCAGCCTGTCGTCGTGTTCGGCGTCCTTGTCGGGGCGGTGCGACATGATCGCCATGACGATGGGGGCGGAGTCGGGGGGCCACACCACGGCGATGTCGTTGCGGGCGCCGTGATAACTGCCCGTTCCGGTCTTGTCGCCGACCACCCAGCCCTTGGGCACCCCGGCCCTGATGAGCGCGTCCCCGGTGGTGTTGGTCCGCAGCCACCGCGTGAGCTGGGCCCGTTCGCCCTTGGGGAGGACGTCGTCGAGAACGAACGCGCGCAGATCCTCGGCCAGCGTGCGCGGCGTCGTGGTGTCCCGTGTGTCGCCCGGGACCCATTCGCTCAGGTCGGGCTCGATGCGATCCATCCGGGTGACATCGTCGCCGATGTCCCTGAGTACGGCTTGGAGGCCCTTGGGCCCGCCGAGTTCGTCGAACAGCAGATTGGCCGCGGTGTTGTCGCTGTAGCGGACGGTGGCGTCACACAGCTCCATCAGGCTCATCCCCGTCTCGACGTGCTTCTCGGTCACGGGCGAGTTGGCGACCAGATCGTCCTTGGAGTAGGTGATCACCCGGTCCATGCCGCTCAGGGAGTACTTCTTCAGCACGGCACCGGCGGCCAGCGCCTTGAACGTGGAGGCGAAGGGGAACCGCTCGCCGTCGTTGTACGCCACCTCGCGCCCGGTGCCGGTGTCGATGGCGTAGACACCCAGCCGCGCGTCGAACTCGCGCTCAAGCTCGTGGAGTTCACCGGCGAACGGCTTCGTGGCTGGAGTCGACTTCGACGTTTCGGCGGACGGGGACGCCACGGCGGAGGGTGCCGAAGTGGCCGCGGACGCGCCCTGGCCGCAGGCCACGAGCGGGACGAGGGCGAGCGAGGCCAGCGCACCGAAAGCGGCGCGCCTGGCACGGGTGTGCTTCATGATCCGAACCTCCGGGGCGCCCCGCACGCGGGGCGCATAGGGGATGGAGTGACACCGCCCCATCCCGATGCGTGGTCGTGGTCGTGAGTGCCGTGACCACCCTCGCCTCCCTTCGGTCATGCGGTCCAATACGCTCATGCGCGGTTCTATGCCGATCTGGCATAGAGTGCGGGCTGTGGATCTGGTGGGAGCGTGTCGCGCGTTTGTCAGCGTCAGCGAGCACGGCAGTTTCACCGTCGGAGCGTCCGCCGCCCGGATGTCCCAGTCGGTGGCCAGCCGTCGCGTCGCCGCGCTGGAGGAGCACTTCGGTGAGCAGCTGTTCGAGCGCACATCGCGACGGGCCGTCCTGACCCCCTTCGGCCGGGACATGCTGCCGGCGGCCAGACAGCTCGTACAGTCGGCCGAGGTGCTGCTGAACGAGGCGTCGGCCGCCAAGCGCAAACCCTGGCGGCTCGCGGTGCCCGGCATCTGCTCCACGGTCGGTCTCGCCCGTCTCGTCGCCGAGGCGCGCGGGCACGGTGTCACGCTCGATCTCCGTGTCGCGGCGCCGGCCCGGCGCAGGGAGCTGATCCATGCCCAGCAGGTACGTGCCGCCGTGCTCGCGGTGCCCGCCGACGAGGCGACGTGGTCCGTTCCGCTCGGTCTGGCCAGTGCCCAGGATCTCGGGATCAGACGTGTGTACGTCGAGACGCTGCGGATGGGACGAGGTTCCCCGGGCCCGGCCCGCCGTATCTGGATCCAGCCGGAGGACGATGTACCGCACATCCGGGACCCGCTGACGCGGCTGCGTGACGCGGTGGGACTGCGGCCCGCCCAGCTCGTCGCCGCGGCCGATCTGACGACCGCCGCGGCGGAAGTACTCTCCAGCCACGACCTGTTGCTGTGCTCACCGGCGCAGGCCGAGGAACTCGGCCTGAACTGGCGGCCCATCGGGGAGATCACGCTCGGCCGGGGGTTCGCCCTCGCCGCCGCGGCGGACGGCAATCCACAGCACATCGAAGCGCGCCTGGGCGACGCCCTCGCCCGTCTCCTCGGCGCGGGGACCCGGGCGGGCACCTCGGGAGGGGCGGCGGCATGAACACGGAGGCACTGCTCGGCGACATGCGCCGGCAGCTGAGCGACGGCGGTCTGCACGGCTGTCTGCTCGTACGGGATCTGCACACGGGAGAGGAACTGGGGATCGACCCGGACACCCAGCTGCCCTCCGCTTCCCTGGTCAAGGTCCCGCTCGCGCTGGCGACGGCGGAGCGCGTCCGGCGGGGCGAACTCGACGGGGCGACGATGCTCGACGTGCTGCCCGGGCGGATCACCACGCCGGGCCCCACCGGGCTGAGCCGATTCCGCCACCCCAGCCGGATCGCCATCGACGACCTGCTCTATCTGAGTACGTGTGTGAGCGACGGAACGGCCGCCGACGCGCTGTTCGACCTCACCCCGCCAGGACAGGTCGCCGGCATCCTCCACGAACTCGGCCTCCGCGGCATCACCGTCCGGCACGGCATGCTCGAACTGTCCGACACCCCCGTGGAACGCTTCGACGCCGCCCAGGCCCATCTCGCGCACGCCCTGGCCATCGACGCCGGCACCGGCGGACGTGGACACCGGGTGCCGCAGCTCGACACCACACGCGCCAACACCGGCAGCGCACGCGCGTACGTCGAACTGCTCCAGGCCCTGTGGACCCCCTCGGCGATCCACCCCGAGGTGGCCGAGCGGGTGCGCGGTCTGATGCGGAACAACGTGCTACGGCACCGGCTCACCCCGGATTTCAGCTCCGACGCCACCACCTGGTCCTCCAAGACCGGCACCCTGCTCAATCTCCGCCACGAGATCGGTGTCGTCGAACACGCCGACGGCCAGGTCTTCGCCATCGCCGTCCTCACCGAGTCACTGGTCCCGGCCGTCACCCAACCCGGCGCCGACGCCCTGATGGCGCAGGTCGCACGCGGTCTGCGCGATCACCTCAGGCAGTTTTAGGTCCGGTCGGCAGCGGAGGCGCGGCACAGCGCGAGCACGGCGATGTCGTCCTGCTGATGTCCGGCGGCGAACGTACGGGAATCCGCGTGGAGCGAGCGCGCGAGCCGGCCCGGAGGCTGCCCCGCCTCCTCGGCGAGACACCTCCTCAGCGGGAAGAACGTGCCGTCGGGTGCGCGCGTCTCGGTCAGCCCGTCGGTGCAGAGAAGCAGTGTGGTGCCGGAGGGGAAGTCGAACCGGCCCACGGTGCGCGCCGCCGGTGCCAGCGCGCCGAGACCGAGGGGGAGATCGGCCTCTTCGAGGAGTACGGAGACGGTCGCGCCCGGTCCGAGGAGATATGGGCGGGGGTGTCCGCAGCTGATGGCCTGCACCGTCGTCGAGTCGTCGATACACAGGACGAGCGCGGTGACGAACCGTTCGGGCTCGTCGGCCTCGGCGGCGATGGCGTTGTGCCGTACGACGGCCTCCTCCAGAACGTCCACGAGCCCGGCGAGCGTCGTCTCGCGGTGGGCCGCCTCGCGGAACGCGCCGATCACGGCGAAGGCCGTGCCTATGGCGGGCAGCCCCTTGCCCTGGACGTCACCGATCAGTACGCGGGTGCCGTAGGGCGAGACCGCCAGGTCGTAGATGTCGCCACCGACGAGTTTGTCCTCCTGGAGCGGCTCGTAGACACCGTCCATCAGCACCTGGTCGGTCAGCAGGGGAAGCGGTCTGAGGATGCTCCGCTGCATGGCGGTGGCGGTCGACCGCAGCCGCAGCATCTCGTTCTCGTGCCGGATCCGGTACCGGCAGCCCAGCACGCTCACGCCGCCGAAGACCGCGGTGAGCGTCAGCGCCACGATGTCGTCGCCCCGGCTCTGCTCGGGGTGGTACAGCAGGGACAGCGCCACCGCGGCGGCGGACCAGCACGCGGTGAACACCGTCTGCCGGACGCTGCAGAAGGCGGCGGCGAACGCGGGGAGGAAGACGAGCAGGCTGATCAGGCGCGGTCCGGTGCCGGTCAGCAGGCCGAGCACCAGGATCAGCGCGGTCAGCCCCACCACCCAGAGCAGGAGGGCGCCGTTCGACGGCCGACGTGCCCGGTGGCTGTCCGGATCCGCCGGCTCGTCGGCCCTGGTGGCCACACCGCGCTCCCTTCGCCGTCGGACTCTCCCCCTACCTTCGGTCCGGGCCCTCCGGCCCGCGAGCGGCGAGAAGCACACGTGTGATCACGGCGTGGGCGATCACTCCACGTCCATCGCGGCGGGGCGGTCGTACGGGGATACGGCCATCGCGATACGACCGCCCCGCCGGGCCCGCGGTCGCGTCCGGCCGCGGGCCCGGCGGACGCGGCTACCGCAGATCGATCTGGAACACCCTGTCCGCGCCGGCCGGCTCACCACCGTTGGCGTCGGCGTTGGTCGTCGCCAGCCACAGGGCGTTCTGGCCGGGGAGCTTCTCCACCGTCCGCAGTCGGCCGTACTGACTGGCGTAGTACGCGACCGGCGTGCCCGTGTCCGTACCGGTGACCGGCACGCGCCACAGTCGCTCGCCGCGCAGCGCCGCCAGGTAGAGCGCGCCGTCGGCGAACGCGAGCGCGCTGGGGGAGGCCTCGCTCGTGGTCCACTGCCGGGCGGGGTTGGTCATGCCCGCGGTGGTGCAACTGCCCTCGCAGACCGGCCAGCCGTAGTTCTTGCCGGACTCGATCAGATTGAGCTCGTCGAACCGGGTGTTGCCGAACTCGGCCTCCCACAGCCTGCCTTGCGCGTCCCAGGCGAGCCCCTGGGGATTGCGGTGGCCGAGGGAGTAGACGAGCGTGCCGAAGGGGTTGCCCGGCGCCGGCCTGCCGTCCGGCGTCATCCGCAGGATCTTGCCGCTGAGGGAGCTCGCGTTCTGCGCGAGGTTCGCGTTCTGCGCGTCGCCGGTGGTGGCGTAGAGATAGCCGTCGGGGCCGAACTTGACGCGCCCGCCGTTGTGATAGCGATTCTTCGCGATTCCGCTGACCAGCACGGTGTAGCCGCCGAGCGAGGTGCCGTCGTAGGTCATCCGGACGATGCGGTTGTCACTGGACGACGTGTGCATCAGATAGATGGAGTGGTCGGTGTTCCAGTTCGGCGAGACCGCGATGCCGAGGAGCCCGCCCTCGCCGCCGGTGGTCACGACATTGGGCACGGTGCCGACCTGCGTCCTGGTGCCGGACTGCGTGAGCTTGAAGATCTTGAACGAGTCCCGCTCGGTGACGAGCGCCGCACCGTCGGGCAGCCAGCTGAGTCCCCAGGGGACGGTCCAGCCGGACGAGACCGTCCGGATGGCGGACGGGACGGAGGCGACGCCACTGTCGGTCCCTGCCGTGGCGTTTCCTGTGCCGGCGGTGGCGAGCAGGCCGGCGGTCAGCGCGGTCGCGGCGGCGACGGCGGTCAGCGCGGTGGGCAGGAGCCTGCGCGCGGTGTGGGGGTGGCGTGCCATGGAACGGCCCTCCTGGGGGAGTCGGTATGGCTGGAACGTCGCGCGGGCCGGTGGATGTCCGGCCGCGAATGACGAGCACCTGACAAGAACATCGGGCTCCTGAGGGAACGTAGGAGGTGCGTCATGGCCGGTCAAGGGCGGCGGGCGCGCGTTCCAACACCCGTTCGGATTGGGGCGGTTGGGGCGGGTGCATACGGTCGCATCACCCGTCCGGCCCACACCCGCTACCCGAACAGGTGGTTTGGCTTGTGCGTCCGCCTTTCGCGGCTGCCGCGTCAGGCAGTCTCCTCCCGTGCCGGACAGCCCGGCCCGAATCGTGTCAGGAGAATTCATGTCGGCATACAAGCTGAACTGGGTCGCCGCGGCCGCCGCTCTCGCTGGAACGATGCTTGTCGCGTCGATGACGCCGACCGCGTCCGCGCAGCCCGAGGCGGACAGGACGGACAGGGGGGAGAGGGCGGTCACCGTCCAGCAGCTCAGCCTGCGCCTGGCCGCCGACCCCGGTCAGGTGGCCAATGTGAAGGGCGGTGGCAGTGCGAACGGAACGCCGGTCATCCAGTGGCCCTGGTCCGGCACCTCGAACGAGCGCTGGGAGGCCACGGCCAAGGGTGGCGGTTACTACCAGTTCGCCTCCCGGGAAAGCGGAAAGTGCCTGAACGTCAAGGGCGGTGGGAACGCCAACGGCACCGCGGTCATCCAGTGGACCTGCGGCGACGACGCCAACGCGCAGTGGAAGTTCGTCCGGAAGGGCATCGGCTACCAACTGGTCGTCAAGTCCAGCCAGAAGTGCCTCAACGTCAAGGGCGGCCTCGGCCAGGGCAACGCCCTGATCCAGTACACCTGTACCGGCGTCGACAACGACATCTGGCTGCCTGTCTGGGAACACTGACGGCCACCCCGCGCCGTTTCGGTCCGGCCCGCTGACGAGCGGCGGGACACACGTCGCGGCTGACCCCGGGATCGGCTCGCGCGAGGGCCGCCGACACCATCGGCGGCCCTCCGTGGTTCCGGAGGGGGACGGCGAGATGTCAGCGGCGGGCCTGGACGAGCGCGTGCGTGCCGCTGGTGCGCCACGGCTTCCCGCTCGCTTCGAGGCCGTCCAGCGTCCGGGTGTCGAGGCCGACGATCACGTCGGACTTGAGGGTGCGCAGCGCGGCCACGGGACCGGGGAAGTACGCGGTACGACCGGTGAACGAGGACGTCGGCGCCCAGTATCGATCGCCCACGAGACGGCGGTAGTTGAGGTCGCCCTTGAGGACCGTCACGGTGGCGCCCGCGAGGTCGCGGCGCAGATCGTCCGGCATCGCGCTGTACGGCAGCGGCGCCCGGAAGAAACCGTGCGCGCGCACCGTGAGCCGCCCGCCCGCCATGGCCGACCAGAGCCGTGCGCCGATCTCGGCCGCGTATCCGGACGCCGCACCGAGCCGCCGCAGACCGTCGATGACATCCGTCATCGTCGCGTCGGAGACGTAGTACGGACAGGGCTTGACGTGCAGGACGGCGCGGGAGGCGCGCCCGGTGTGGAGCAGATGGTCGAGCAGGACGAGATCGGGGATGAGTTCCCGGCCGGCGTTGTCGGCGATCAGATGCACCGAGCCCGCCGCGCCGACAGGCAGCAGCGACCACAGCAGGGGGCCGTCGTCCACGACCAGGCGCGGGTCCGTACCGCTGTCGGCGGGTACGGGGCCCGAGGCGATCCGGAAGCCGAGGTCGGCGCGGTTGCCCCAGAGCGAGGCGTGCGCCAGCGCGAGCGCCTGTTCGTCGGCGGGCCGGCCGGCCAGCCCGTCGAGAGCGCCGAGTTCGTCGTCCACCGCCGCTCCGCGCAGCTCGGCGTCCTTGAACGGGGCGAAGGGGTCGACGCCCCGCCAGGGCCCGTCGGTGAAGTAGCCCATGGCGTCGAGGAGCACGCGGTAGAAGTAGCTCTCCGACCACAGGAACGGTACGTCGAACCAGGACCGGCCGAACCAGGAACCCCCGGCGGGGTCACGTCCCCAGGTCTCCCACTGGGCGCGGTCGTGCGCGTCCGGGGCGAGCGGCTCGATCACCCCGTCGGTGACCGAGCGCAGCAGGGCGTCGAGTGCCCGGTGCTGTGCGGGGGTGCAGGGAAAGGCGTCACGTACCTGCTGGATGAGCGCCGGATGGCGGTCGGCCAGTACCCCTCGGGCGAACGAGCCCGGCTCGTTGCCCAGGATCACGGGTGCGTCGTCTGGTGCGGGCATCGCCTTCACGTACTCCTCGGTCGGCCGTCCGGCGCGGCCCCGCCGAGCCGCCGTCGTCGGCCGTCCCGGGGACCACCACCGCACCGTACCGGTGGCGGCTCACGCCCACAGCGCCCCCGCGAGACCGACCCCGGCGAAGGCCGCGCCCAGCCCGGCCACCACGCTGCCGAGGACATTCGCGACGGCGTACAGCCGCGCGCCGTCCTCAACGAGCCGCAGCGTCTCGTAGCTGAACGTCGAGTAGGTGGTCAGCGCGCCGCACAGACCGGTGCCGAGGAACAGCTGCGTGCGCGAGGACGCGGCCCCGGCGGCGACCGCGCCGGTCAGCAGCCCGAGGATCAGACAGCCCACGACGTTCACGCCGAAGGTCCCCCACGGGAAGACGGAGTCGTGCCGGCGCTGGACACTCCGGTCGGTCAGAAAGCGCAGCGGGGCGCCGATGGCCGCCCCGGCCACGACCAGCAGCCAGTTCACCGCGCCTCCCGCCGGCCGGTATGACGGACGACCTCGCAGCTCTCCAACGTGACCAGACCCTCGCGGACCAGCTCGTCCAGGCATGGGAGGAAGCCCCGGATCTTCTCCTCGGTGTCCACGATCACGATCGCGACCGGCAGGTCCTCGCTCAGCGACAGCAGCCGCTGCGTATGGATCAGCGAGGACGCGCCGAACCCCTCGATCCCGCGGAACACACTCGCGCCCGCCAGCCCCGCCTGGTGCGCCCGGTGCACGATCTCCGTATAGAGGGGTCTGTGGTGCCACACATCGGATTCCCCGATGAGGACCGTCAGCCGCAGGGCGCTGCCCATCAGCCCGTTCATGTCTGCCTCCAGGCGACTACGCGGCGCGTCACCCACACCGCACTCCACACCGAGGCGAGCGCCGCCACCAGCGTCAGTCCCAGATACGCCATGCCCAGGGCGGGCCGCCCCGCGCCCACCAGGAGCCGGATGTCCACCGCGTAGGTCGAGAACGTGGTGAACCCGCCCAGCACGCCGGTCCCGAAGAACGGCCTCACCAGCCGGTGCGCGGCCCACACCTCGCTGATCACCACCATGAACACACCGATCACCACGCACCCCAGCACGTTCACGGTCAGCGTGGTCCACGGAAAGGCGCCGGAAGCGGCGGGCCACAGCAGGGCCGCCCCGTAGCGGGCCGCCGCGCCGACCGAACCGCCGAGCGAGACGACGGCCACCACCGGCCAGAGCGTTCCGGCCCCCGCGCGCCGCCGCTCGGCGGTGGCCGGACCGGTATCGGGTTCGTCGGGTTCGCTCACCACTGGGGGGCGGGGGCTTTCCATCGGCACACGTCTCCTACTTGCCGGGCGCCCGCACGCGGGCGCGTTCCTTCGCAAGCAGGGACCGTTGGCGGCAGGTCACCGCGGTTCGGGTACGGCGGGCCCCACCGCCGCGTGGTCGCCCGCCGGGGCCACCACTGCCTCCAGGCTAGCGGCACGGCACCGGTGGTGCCGATCCGGGCCGTGAGCGCTCCGGCGGCGGCCCGGAGCAGGGTCGGGGAGACGCCGCACGGCCCGGGGCAGGAGGTGGCTCACAGCCCGGGACCGCCATGGCGCATGTACTGGTCGATCAGTTTCGTACGCGCCGCCTCAAGACGGCGGGCCAGAATCTCCGCGACGGAGCGGGTCAGCGCGTAGCCGAGCGCCGGATCCTCCTCGCACAGGGCCCGTACCGCGTGCCCGTCGAACTCCAGGGTGCGCACCGGACTGAACGCCTCCGCCCCGAAGTGCCAGCGGTGCGGCGGGAACAGCCAGGACCAGCCGAGCAGATCACCGACACCGAGCGTGTCGACCAGCACCCGTCGGCGGCCGGGTACGTACATGTCCAGCGATACGGCGCCCGAGCGGATCACCCAGAACAGGTCCGCCGGATCCCCCTCCTCGAAGATCCTGGTGTCCTGGGGGAAGGAGACATAGCGGGCCTGTCGCATCAGGAGCTCGCTGTGGCCGGTGGGAAGCACCGTCAACAATCGCGTCGCGGGAGCCATGGTGAGGTACCTCCTTGCCGAACCGCGTGACCGGGCCGGATGGGACATACGGCGCATACGGCCATATCTCAGATGGTATCCCCACCGTAATGCCCGCTCGGAACCGTATGACCTGCCCGGATGTGACGATGTCACCACGTGTGGCGGAACCTGCGCGGACGGTGTCGGTCCGCCGGTGATCCCCTACCCCGGCCGAGTCCGGCTCGCGCACTGCCGCACGCGCTCAACTACGGGCGAGCGCGGACAGACCCTGGCGCAGCCGGCGCTCGCGCGGTTACCGCGCGATCCGCGCGTCATCTCCGTCCTCATCGGCGCCGGCAGTGCCGAGCGACTGGACCAGAACCTCGGAGTGCCGACCGCTTCCGCTTTCGAAGAACCGGAACTGGCCGCGATCGACGCCCTGTTGACGGAGGTGTGACGGACCGGGGGCGCCTCCCGGACGCACGGGGGCACATCCACCGGACAGGTGCTTGTGGCATGTATCCCCATATCGCATTCCACGTCATCCCAGGTGTTGACGCGCTCCCAATCCGTGACGGACCATCACATGAGGGTGCTCGACGGGGAGTTGGGCACCGTGGTGTCGAAGGAGCCGTCCATGGGGAAAATGGCCAAGAGCGACAGCGCATCACGTCCCAAGCCGACCACCATCAAGATCCGACGTCTCGACCGGAGAGAGACCACGGGCGACAGCAACTCGACCGGTTCCTGAACGGGCCGCTGTGCCGGGTCGCTATCTCACCGTCGACGAACTGACCTCTCGCGCCCGGGGCCTGGCCGCGGCGCACCCGGACCGCGCCGTGCTGCGGCGCATCGGCTACTCACGGGCCGGGGAGCCCATACGGCTGCTGTCCATAGGGCGGGGGAGCCGGCACGCGCTGGTGGTCGCGGGGCCGCATGCCAATGAACCGGTCGGCGGCATGACGGCCCTGCGACTGGCCCGGTATCTCGCCCGGCCCGACCGGCCGGGCCGGGCCATGGACACGACCTGGCACTTCGTCCTCTGTCTCGATCCCGACGGAGCCCGCCGCAACGAGCGATGGCTCAAGGGCCCGATGACCTTCGCCCAGCACTACCGCCACTTCTTCCGCCCCGGCTTCGCGGAACAGCCCGAGTGGCTGCCCACGGAGCCCGGGACGGAACCGATGCCCGAGACCCGGGCCCTCCTCGACCTCCAGGACGAGCTGCGGCCCTACCTCCAGTGCTCGCTGCACGGCGTGGACGTGGGCGGTAGCTTCGTCCAGCTGACCCGTCGGCTGCCCGGCCTGCCGGAACGGCTCGGCCGGTCCGCCGCCGATCTGCGGATACCGGTGGAGCTGGGACCGTACGACGCCTTCTTCTGGCCGAGCCCGGGACCAGGCGTCTATGACATGCCACGGCCCCAGGAGACGGATCAGTTCCACTCACTGCCCGCCGCCACCGCCACCTCCACCTGGTTCCATCCGCACGGGTACGGCACCGTCACCGCGGTCGTCGAGGCGCCGATGTGGGGGGTCGAGGAGGTCGGTGACACCTCGGTCCACCCCGACCCGCCCGGCGCTCTGGAGATCATCAGCCGGACACTCCGGCAGGACGCGCTGTTCCTCGCCGGGCTGCTGGAGCGGGTACGGCCGGGTCTGCCCGCCACCGTGGGGCCGCTGCTCGCGCCGGTCGAGGAGTATCTCGCCATCTGCGGGGGGCTCGCGGACGAATGGGCGCCGGAAGCGGCCCTCCGCGAGCAGGGCGGACTGCCACCGCTGAACCGGGCGCGGATCATGGCGCTCCGGATCGCCGCGCGGCGGCTCGTCGTCCGTACGGCGGGGCTGCTGCACCAGATGCTCATGGCCGGTGACGACCCGACCGCCGGGCATGACACCGACGTCACCGACGTCACGGAGGGCGCGGAAGTGACCGACGTACGCGCCTGTCTGGACCTGTTCCTCACCCGGCGCTGCGACGCGTTCGAAGCGGACTGCCGCGCCCGCTGGATACCGGTCCACGACCAGGTGGAGCATCAGTTCAGAATCGTGCTGGCCGCCTCCGAGCTGGCCGCCCGGTTCAGGGAGCCGAGGGCGGTAAGGGCGTGAAACGGGACCGGCCCCCGCCGCCGGTGTCCGGCTTACGGCGCCCCCGGGTCAAACCGGAACACCGGGCCTACCGCACGGTGGACGGGAACGTACGGATCGGGAGCGTGGTGTACGGGATCGGGGCCGAGGTCGCCGACCCCGAGGGCTGGATCTGGACGCTGACCGAGGCGCTCGACGGGACCCGCGGCCAGGCCGAGTCGGTCGAGGACGTGCTCGCCCGTCACCCCGGCGTCGAACGGGGCGAGGTCGTCCAGGCGATCGCCGAGCTGTACGAGGCCGGGTTCCTGGAGGACGCCGAGGCGGAGCCGCCGGACACCCTCACCGACGAGGACCGCGTACGGTACAGCCGCGGCGTGACGCTGTTGCGGTGGATGGACCTGTCACCGCACGCCACCGCCTGGGAGTTACAGGCCCGGCTGCGCTCGGCCCGTGTCCTGCTGCTCGGCCTCGGCGGTACCGGAGGCTTCGCCGCCCAGGGCCTGGTCGCGTCGGGCGTGGGCCGGATGCACTGCGTGGACGGCGATGTCGTGGAGCTGTCCAATCTCAACCGGCAGCCCCTTTACCACGAGAGTGACATCGGCCGCTCCAAGGCCACGGCCGCCGACGCGGCCCTGCGGGCGGTCAACTCGCGGGTGACGCTGACCACGGAACACCGCGCGGTCCGCGGTCCCGACGACATCGCCGCGCTGCTCGCGCCCGGCTACGATCTGCTGCTGCTCTGCGCGGACCGCCCGCCGGAGATCCGCCGCTGGGCCAACCGCGTCTGTCTGGCCGCCGGAATCCCCTGGCTCGACGCGGGCTACCGCGGACCACTGGTCACGGTGGGGGTCCACGAGCCCGGCCGGGGGGCGTGCTGGGAGTGCCACCGCGCGGGCGAGGTCGACCGCCGCGATCTGCGGCTCGCCGCCGGACAGGACGAGGAGGCCGCCTCCCCCCGGATGGAGTGGAACCCCGTCAACGCCGTGACCGCCGGTCTCTCCGGCCATCTCCTCGTCCACGCGGCGATCGCGCTGCTCACGGGCGTACCGGAGATGGAGCCAGGCTTCCGCTTCGGTCTCAATCTGATGGCGCTCGCCGAACCGGTGGAGGAACGGTACGACCGCAGACCGGACTGCCCGGCCTGCGGTACGCCGCGCCCGGTACGCCGGCCGGCCTGAGACAAGGAAGTAGGCGGCGCGCATCCGAGGATGGCGCTCGGCCACCAATTCCCTTGCCGCCAGGACCGGATCCATGATCTCCCCGGCCCGCACCCTCCCAGCCGGTGCGGAGGTCACACCTTCGGATTTCGTTACTCCTTGAAGCGTCGTCGCGCAGTCGAACGGCCGAATTCGTGCTGATTCGGGTCCACTCGGGGCGCTCCGGGGCTACCCTCAACACTTGACCTGCGCACTGTTCGAGAAAGCGAGGGATGCCGGTGTACCGGCCGGATGACTCGGTCACCCTCCCGCTGCTGGAGCGTGAACCCGAACTCGCCGCGGCGGCCAACGCCGTGGACGCACTGTGCGGAAGTAAACGCTCCGGCGGGCTGCTCGTCTACCGGGGCGCCGCCGGGCTCGGTAAGACGGCGCTCCTCTCCGAAGTGCGCCGACTCGCCACCGGGCGTTGCGCGGTGTGGTCCGCGCGCGGTGGCGAGACCGTCACCTCCGTTCCCTTCCATGTCGTACGGCAACTGCTCCAGCCCGTGCTGACCGACGCGGAAGCGGCGTCAGAACCGGCGGACGGTCCCACGGACGCGCGCGAACTGCTCGGTGACCGGTACGAGATCGTCGGCCCGGCCCTCGGCATAGCGCCTCCCGGCGAACAGCACGCCGACCCGCAAGGGGTCAGGGACGGTCTGGACGCTCTGGTGGAACGGCTCGCGGCGGTCCACGGGCCGCTCGTCCTCCTCGTGGACGACGCGCAGTGGGCCGACCTGGAGACCCTTGCCTGGCTCACCTCCTTCGCCGAGCGTTCGGCCGGCGGGCTGCCCGTCCTCATCGTCGTCGCGTACCGCACCGAAGAGGCCATCGGCGAGACCGAATGGTTTCTCCAGAAGATCGGCGCGGCGGCGAAGCTGCTCGTCACACTGAGCGAGCTGACCTCCGACGCCACGGCCGAACTGGCCCGCGCCGCCCTCGGTGAGCACGCGGACGATCCGTTCTGCCGCGAGGTCTGGGCGGTCACCGGCGGCAACGCGTACGAGACCGTCGAACTGCTCGCCAAGGTGCGGGACAGCGGCCTCGAACCCGTCGAGGACTTCGCCGGCGAACTGCGCGCCCTCGGTGCTTCGGCCCGCGGCACCGGTCTTATCGCCCGGCTTGAGGAACTGGGCACGGCCACCACCCGCTTCGCCTGGGCCGCCGCCATTCTGGGCACCGACATCTCACTCGATCTGGCGATCTCACTGTCGGGTATGAGCCACGAAGAGGCCGCCACGTGCGCGGAGCGGCTGCGGGCGGCGCGCATCCTCGTGGGCATGGACCCACTGGAGTTCGTCCACCCGCTGATCGCGGGCGCCGTCTACCGGGCGATCCCGCCGGGCGTGCGCACCGCGATGCACGGACTCGCCGCCTGGGCGGTCTCCCGCAGCGGCCGGGGATCCGCGGCAGCCGCGCCGCACCTCCTCGAAGTGCATCCGGACGGCGACCCCGAACTGGTCGAGCAACTGCGCGAAGCCGCCGCCGAACATCTCGCGGTGGGAGCGCCGGACGCCGCCCGTCGCTGTCTCGAACGCGCCCTGATCGAACCGCCGTTGGAGTCCGTACGGCCACAGGTGCTGTACGAGCTCGGCTGCGCCACGCTGCTCACCTCACCGGCCACCACGGTCGGACATCTGCGCGCCGCGCTCGACACCGCGCGGCTCGACGAAGGCCTGCGCGTGGACGTGGTGTTCCGGCTCGCCCAGGCGCTGACCCACAACAACCAGACCGGTGACGCCGCGCATGTGGTGGCCACCGAGGTCGCCCGTACCGAAGAAGGACCCGACAGGATGCGGCTCCAGGGCGCCCACTTCCTGTGGGAGGGCGTACAGGCCATCGAGGAGGACGGCCCCGAACGCTCGCGTCGGCTCGCCCGGCTGGCGGACGGGCTCACGGGACGTGACAACACCGAACGTGTCCTGCTGATGCTGCGCGCGTTCGACGGTACGGCCCGCGGCGAGAGCGCCGAGGAGAACGTCCAGATCGGTGAACGGGCCCTGATCGACGGCAGGTTGCCGCCCGGAGTCGGCTGGGCCGACACGGCGTGGGGCTTCGAACCACCGGCCCTGCTCGGTCTCTCGTATGCCTTCGCCGACCGGCTCGACCGTGCGGAGAGCCTGTTCCAGGAAGGACTGCGGGCCTTCGAGATCTCCGGCTGGAGCGGTGGCCATCTGGCCTTCGCCCACGCCCTCGTCGGCTACGGTCACCGCAGACGCGGCCGGCTCGCGGATGCCGAGACGTATCTGCGCGAGAGCCTGCGGCTGGCCGACCGGGTCGGCAACGGTCTGCCGATGCACTGGGACGCGGCATGCATGCTGATCGACACACTGCTCGCACGCGGCCATGTCGACAAGGCGCTGGAGGCGGCCGAGCGCCACGCGTTCGCCCCGCCGTACTCCTCCTCGATCGTCATCCCCGACGCGCCGAGTGTCCGGGGCCGGTTGCTGCTCGCCCTCGGCCGGACGAAGGAGGCCGTCGTCGAACTGGAAGCCGCCGGACAGGCGTTGACCGCCCGAGGACGTCACAACATCGTCATGGCTCCCTGGGCGTGCGACCTCGCGCGTGCGGTCGCCGACGACGATCCGCGCCGTGCGGCCCATCTCGCGTCCTATGCCAGAGACCGGGCGGAACGCTTCGGCACGCACACCGCCATCGGGATCGCGCTGTGCTGCGCCGCGTCCCTGAAGGAGGGCGCGGAGAAGACCGAGCTGCTGGCGCAGGCCGTCGCTCATCTGGAAGCCTCGCCCTCCGCCTACGAACTCGCCGTCGCCCGGGTGGAGTACGGCATCGCCGCCGGGTTCCCGGCCGAGCTGGCCTGCGGGCTCGAACTGGCCGAGAGCTGTGGCGCGGACGGCCTGGCGGACCGGGCGCGCCGGGCGATGGACGCCCGCCCGGCGCCTCACTGACGTCCCGTGCCGGCCTCCGGCGGTGATGTCCCCTTCCGGTGGCCGGTGGCCGGAGTCCGGTGTCCGGAGTCCTCGGACGCGTGCTGTGTCGGCGCCGGAAGGTACGCTCCGTCGGGCGACCGTCGTCATGTACTCACAGGAGACCGGAACCCGTGTCACAGCAGCCCGACCCCTCAGCCTCCACATTTCGCGAGGGGGCACGCGGTCCCGGTCCCTCGGGCCTCGATCTGCGGGCCGACTGCGCGAACTGCTTCGGACTCTGCTGTGTCGCGCTGACCTTCTCTGTCTCGGCGGACTTCCCCGTCGACAAGGACGCGGGCGAGCCCTGCGGTCATCTGACGACCGACTTCCGCTGCGGCGTCCACCGCACCCTGCGGGAGCGGGGCTTCCAGGGGTGCACGGTCTACGACTGTTTCGGCGCGGGCCAGAAGGTCTCGCAGCTCACCTTCGGCGGACGGGACTGGCGGCAGGCGCCGGAGAGCGCGCGGCGGATGTTCGCCGCGCTTCCCGTGATGCGACAGCTCCAGGAACTGCTGTGGTACCTCGACGAGGCCCTCGCGCTTGAGCCCGCCCGGGCGCTTCACGGCGCGATCCGCCAAGCCCTGGACGAGACCGAGCGCCTCACCCGGAGCGCCCCCGAGGCCCTGCTCGAACTGGATGTGGCGGCGCGGCGCGCGGCCGTCAACACCCTGCTGCTGCGTACGAGCGAGCTGGTGCGGGCCCAGGTCCGGGGCAAACGGAAGAACCGCAGGGGCGCCGACCTCTTCGGCGCGAAGCTCAAGGGCGCGGACCTGCGCGGTGCCGATCTGCGCGGGGCCTATCTGATCGCCGCCGATCTGCGGGGGGCCGATCTGCGCCTGGCCGATCTGATCGGCGCCGACCTGCGGGACGCGGATCTGCGGGGCGCCGATCTGACGGGCAGCATCTTCCTCGTCCAGACCCAGGTCAACGCGGCGAAGGGCGACGGGGCGACCCGACTCCCGCCGTCACTCACCCGCCCCGCCCACTGGTAGGCCCCTCAACGGGCCAGCGTCCGCGGGCGTCCGGCTTCCCGCGGACCGTCGCGCTCAGTGGATGATCTCCTCCTCGCCCGGCCGCCGTCGGCCCGAACGCCGTACGACGAAGAGTCCGACCGCCGCGAGACAGGCCGAGCTCACGAAGGCGGCGGGCACCAGAAAGCCCGACCCGGAATCGTCGTGCTCCGCCCGCGCGACGCTCACCGATCGCGCTCCCGGCGCCGCACCCGCCACCTTCGCCATCGGACTCGACCCCGGACCCGCCGGCGCCGGCGAGGTCGGAGGCATCGGCGGGACGGGCGGTGGAGGCGGCTTGAGCGTGCCCACCGGAACGACCCGCTTCCCGGCGGTGAAACCCCAGTCCAGCAGCTCCCTGGCCTCCTCGTACACCGCGTGGACACCGCCCCACTGCGGGTTCATCACCGTCGCCAGCAGCGTGCGGCCCCCGCGCTTGGCCGCCGCGATCAGGGTGTAGCCGGCATCGGAGGTGAAGCCGTTCTTGACGCCGATCAGCCCCCGATAGGGCTCCACCCCGTCCTCGCCGCTCAGCAGGCGGTTCGTGTTGACGATGCCGCCTTCGCCGGGGAACTCGGCGTCGACGGTCGAGCTGTACCGTACGAACTCCGGTGAAGCCAGGCCCGCACGGGCGAACACCGACAGGTCGTACGCCGACGACACCTGGCCGGGAGCGTCATAACCGTCCGGGGACACGACATGGGTGTCGAGCGCGCCCAGCTGCTTGGCCTTCTTCCGCATCTGGGTGACCGTCGAGTCCCAGCCCCCGTTCATCTTGGAGAGCGCGCGCACCGCGTCGTTGCCGGAGCTGAGGAACACGCCGCGCCACAGGTCCGCCACTTCGTACGACTCGCCTTCGACGATCCCCACCGTGCTGCTGCCGGGACCGATGTCGTCCAGCTCCTCCTCGGTGACCGTGTGCTTGGAGTGCTCGGCCAGCCGCGGCAGCGCGGTGATGGCGAAGAGCGTCTTCAGGGTGGAGGCCGGGGGCAGTTTGAGATGCGCCTCGCGCGCGGCGAGCACCTCGCCCGTACGGGCATCCGCGACCAGCCAGGACAGCGCCGACAGTTCCGGCGGAGCGGGGGTGCCGGGCTTGGGCCGCGCATGCGTACCCGGCCGGTACAGCAGCGCGCGGTCGATATCGGCCTCCGGTGCGCTCGCGGGGCCATGAGCGGCGGCGGCAGGTCCGTGCGCGGCGGACACGGGCCGGGGGGATCCATGAGGTCCGGGCTTCCCGGGTGTTCCCGTCTTTCCGGGAGTTCCAGGGGTTGCGGGCGTTCCAGGTGTTCCGGGTGTGCCGGGTGTTCCGGGAGATCCGGCCGAGCCGTGGACGCCGGGGGAGCCGGCGACCGCGGGGACGCGGGGCAGGCCCGGAGCCCGAACAGCCGGATCGCTGCGGGAGTCCGCGGCGGCCGGCGGGGACGGCGGCAGAAGGACCAGCAGGCCGATGGCGAGAGCCACCGTGCCGGAGAGCGCGGAGCGCGTCACGGATCTGATGATCATTCAGCCACGGTAGGAACGGACCGCGTCCCGCGCCCCTCACATGAGCCGACCGGGTGCACCACTGTCCGGTCGGCCCTCGCGGGTTTCGGCCGGCGCACACCCGTCATGGATAGCGGACCCGATAGCGCAAATGGGTGACACCGATGCCCTGGGCCATCGACAGCGGCCCCTCCAGCTCCACCGGCACGTTCTTCAGCTGATCGAAGAACGGCGTGCCGGCGCCGAGCAGCACCGGTACGAGATCGATCCACACCTCGTCGAGCAACCGCGCGTCCAGGCACTGCCGCGCGATCGTGCCGCCGTTGACGGTGACCGTCCTGCCGGGTCCCGCGAGCTCCTTGGCGCGTTCCACGGCGCTCTCGATACCGTCCGTGACGAACGTGAAGGGCGCGTCCCGGTATGGCCAGTCCTCCGGTACACGGTGCGTGAGCACGACGACCGGGCACCCGATCGGGTGAATCCCCTCCCAGCCCGAGGTGAGATCGAAGAGCCGCCGGCCGATCACCAGCGCGCCGGTGCGCTCGACCGTGCCACGCCACACCTCCACGCTCACGGGGGACATGGTGAAGGTGAGGTCGTCACGGGCGGTCGGCACGCGTACCGTGCCGTTGCCGTACCACCTGAACAGCTTGTCGAAGCCCGTTTCCTCCGGGCCCGCGATATAGCCGTCCAGCGACATGCTGGCGCCGGTGCAGACCCTGTTCGTCCTCATCGGTCGGCGGGCTCCGGCGCGGCGGTGGGGCTGGAACCAGGACCGGGATCGGTGCCGGGACCGGAGCCGGGACCCTGGCCGGGACCGTGGCCGGAGTCGTCGAGAACGGTGCCGGCGGCCGGGGCGGGCTCCTGTGCCATCCCGGCCATGTCCGTCGCCATCCCGGTCATCTCGGTCAGCCCGGCCATCTCCGTGCCGATCACATCGAGCAGCCTGAGCTTGTCGGCGGCGTCCGTGCCCGGGGCGGCGGAGTACGCGGCGATACGGAGATCGCAGCCCGGAACGGTGAGGGTGTCGCAGTCCACGATCACCGGTCCGACATCCGGGTGATGGATGGTCCTGGTGCCGGTGTCGTGGGCATCGGTGATACGGGATTTCCACAGCACGGCGAACCGGTCGCTGACCCGGCGCAGCTCCCCGATGAGGAAGCGCAGCCGTACATCAGTGGGGTAGTGGACCGTCGCCGACCGCAGATCGGCGACGAGCGCCGCCTCGAACCGCGCCTCCTGCTCCACGGTCTGGCTGACCCGGCCGGGCCGGCCCGTGAAGTGCAGCCAGGCGGCGTTGCGGCCCCGCCCGGGGTCCGCCGCCGGATCCCCGAGCAGCGCGGCCCAGAGCGGGTTCCAGGTGATCAGATTCCAGGCGGCGTCATGAACCCCCAGCGGGGTCCCCGGCAGCCGTCCGAGCAGCCGCCGCACGCTGGGCGGGATATGGTCCGACACCCGGCCGAGGGCGGGCGGGGACTGACCGGCGAGCAGGAACAGATGTCTGCGCTCGTCGTCGGAGAGCCGCAGGGCGCGGGCCAGCGAGGTCAGGACCTGGACCGAGGGCGAGGTGGCCCGGCCCTCTTCCAGCCGGACGAGATAGTCCACGGACAGACCGGTCAGCTGAGCCAGCTCCTCATGCCGCAGTCCGGCCGCCCGGCCGGGCTCGCCCGCGGGCAGCCCGGCCTCGGCCGGTGCGATCCGGTCACGCCAGCGGTGCAGGGCTGTGCCCAGCTCTCCGTGTCGGGTCATGGGGTCAGTATCAGCGCGTATGGCGGCAACCGCCTGATAGCGCCAGGTACCTTCGCCGGGAGCGCCCCCGACACCCCCTCCGACACCCGTTCCGGCACCGGTTCCGGCACCTGTTCCGCAACCGGCTTCCCATGGGGTTCCGGCTGCTCTCCCGTGACATCGGGCCTACCGGACGCCCCTGCCCCGAACGTCCCCTTCGGCAACAGGGGTTGCGAGTAGTCGCCAACCGCCCCCGTACTGCCGTGATCGCGATTACGGTTGATCCGGAACGTGGCGCGCGGCCTCCGCCGGCGCCTCGCCACGGACCTTCACCGGGGCGCGGGGACCGGGCCCCGGGGGATCTGGACCGGGGGCCGGAGAACGGGGAGTGGGGGAGCGGGCATGCTGGAGCCGATGTCACTGGCGGCGATCGCCGCGGTGCTGAGCGCCGTGGGCGCGGGAATGGCCAATGAGGCCGGGAAGTGGGCCTGGGAGTCGGCCGGTGGTCTGGTGCGGCGCATCGTCGGCCGGGAGGTCACGGCGCCCGCGGACCCGGCCGAGCTGACGGCCGTGGCCGAGCGTATCCATGAGGCGGTACGGACCGATCCCGCGCTCGCCCGCGCCTGGGAGGCGTTCGCCCGTACCGCCCCCGGCCCGGGTACGGCCGACGCCGTGCCGGCGCTGCCCGCCTCCACGCGGTTCTTCACGGACCGTCAGGCGCCGATGAAGCTCCTGGAGAGCGAGGCCTCGCGCCCGGCGGACGGGCGGCCCCGCGTCGCGCTGATCCATGGCCCGGAAGGCATCGGCACCAGCGCGCTCGCCATCCACTGGGGATGCCGGGAAGCGGAGCGTCTCTTCCCCGGCGGGCAGTTGTATGCCGATCTGCGCGGTGCCTCGGCGAGCACCGCGCTGGACGCGTCCACGGTGTTGCGGAGCCTGCTCGTCCAGCTGGGGATGGCGCGGGACGACATCCCGCCGGACGCGGCGGGCCGTCGTGAGTCGTTCCGGCGCGCTGTCGCGGGCCGGCGGCTGCTCGTCGTGCTGGACCACGCCCAGTCGGCGGCGCAGGTCAGGCCCCTGCTGACGGCCGCGCCGGAGGTGTTCACGGTCGTGGTCGCGTCCAGGCCGCTGCGCGGTCTGGACGCCCTGCGGATCCCCGTCGGGCCGCTCTCCGACAAGGACGCGCGCCGGCTGCTCACCGACCTCGCGGGCCAGGAGACGGTGGCGGCGGCTCGCGCCGTACTGCCGCGGGTGCTGGAGAGGTGCGGTGGTTCGCCGTACGCGCTGCGGGCGGTCGCGCCCCGGCTGGCCGAGCCGGATCGGCTGGCCGGCGCGGATCCCGGCCCGAACCGACAGGAGGAGGAGCCCACCGTGACCGACAGCGGCCCGGTCCTCACCGCCGTCGAGGGCTTGTACCGAGAGCTGGAGCCCGACGCGGCCCAGGTCTACCGGCTGATGTCACTGCGCGAGTGGCCCGCTTTCGGCCCCGCGGCCGTCGCGGCCACCGTATCCCTGCCGGAGGCCGAAGCCGCCCGGATCCTCGGCGAGCTGGTCGATCGTGGGCTGCTGGAGCCCGTGGACACGGACCGCTGTCGCTACCGCCCTGTCGTCCGTGGCCATGCCGAGGAGACCGCCGTCCGCGTGGACGGCATCCCGGGGTACTCCTCGGCGGTGCAGCGAACGGTGGACTGGTATCTGCGGTTCGCCGTACAGGCCAGGCTCGGGGCCCTGCCGGGCAGCTGGGGAATCGGCCCGCTCTACGACGAGCTCGCGCGGAGTCCGAGCCCGTACGCCGACGAGGGCGAGGCGCTTTCCGCGCTCGTGGCCGAGCTGGGCAATCTGGTCCAAGCGGTGCACGCGGCGGAGGAGTTCGGCCGGCCGGAAGCCGTGTACCAGCTGTGCCAGGCTCTCTGGCCGCTCCAGCTGAAGGCGGGATACCACGACGAACTGCTCCCCGCGCTGCGGGCGGGCGCGCGCGTCGCCGATGCCCACGACCCCGGGTCCCGGATGGCCGGGCGGACGCATCTGCTGCTCGCGCTGGATCTGATGGAGCTACGGCGGTACGAGGAGGCCGAGCTCGAAATGACCGCCGCCGCGCGGGCCGAGGAGCGGTCCGGACATCTGCGCGGACATGCCTCCTGCGTGGAGTCGCTGGGGCTGCTGCGGTTGCGGCAGTGGCGCTTCCAGGAGGCGTACGACCGCTTCGACGAGGCGGCGGCGATCCTCGGCGGCATCCGCGCCGGTGACGAGGGCGAGCGCGATCTGCCTCGCGCCCGAGCCCTGCTGGACCGGCACCGGGGCCGGGCCCTGCGTGGTCTTGGCCGCTACACCGAGGCCCGCGAGCGGCTGGATACCGCGCTGGTGTTCTTCCGCGACATCGCCGGGGAGTCGTACAACACGGCCAGGACACTCACCGACCTCGCCGAGACCTCTCTCGCGGAGGGGGACCCGGGGGGCGCGCTGCCGCTGATCGACGCGGCGGCCGCCGCGCTCGACGCGGAGAAGGCCGCCTACCATCTCGCGCATCTGGGGGCGCTGCGGGAGCGCTGCCTCAGCTCGCGGGAGTGAGGGGAGAGTCCGGACCACCCGGTGTGAGCGGTGTGACCGACACATGGTGTGAGCCGCGGCTGCCGGTGCGTACGGTCATCCCGCCCGCCGTCAGGTCCTCCCATGTCTTCCCCGCGGCCAGCCAGGCGTAAAGGGCGGAGACATACGCGGCGGGGTCGGCGGCGGGAGGCGCGCCCGCGAGCCGTAGCAGGGTGCCGCCGCGGGTGCGGACCGTACAGCTGCCGCGGTCGGTGACCAGCGCCGCCAGCGCACAGTGGGGATGACGGGTCAGTACCTCCGCCGTCCACTCCTCCGGGGTGCCGTACCGGGGATCGTCCGCCGTGCCGTACCGGAAGATCACATCGGCGAGTGCGCGTCGGTCCGGGTCCAGGGTGTCCTCGTGCACGGCCGTGTGCGCGTCTCCGTCACCCGCCGGCTCGGACCGGGGGTCCGCGTACCGGCTCACCTCGATCTCACCGGTCCCGAGCAGCCGGGTCACCACCCGCAGGGGGGACGTCCGCGTCACGCGCTCGTACGGGGGAAGCGGCAGGGGGTCCAGCAGAGCGGGCTCGGGCGGCTCGGGCATACCGATGAGCCGGTAGAAGTGACGGCGCAGCAGCGCGGCCGCCTCACCCGGTGCCGAGGAGACCAGCTCGGCGGGACCGGGGGGTGTCTCTGGCGTCGACCGTCCCGCTCCGTCGAGCAGCGCGTCGAGTTGGGGCCGCAGCGGGACGTACGGCGAGAGCCGGGGAGCCGCCCGTACGAACGCGGCCACCGGCGACCGCGCGTCGAGCCCGTCCGGTGAGGCCGCGCCCATCAGCACGGGGGTGCCGAGAGCAGCCGCGTAGTAGCTGACCGAGCCGGTGTCCCCGATGACCACATCGGCGGCGATGAGCGCCTGTCGCCATCCCTCCAGCGGATCCACCAGCGCCAGCCCGCCCCGCCGGGCCCGGTCCAGCCAGACGCGGATCTGCCCCGGCCCATGGCCGTGCCAGATATTGGGGTGCAGCACGGCCGCCGACCGGTACTCGTCGGCGGGCAGTTCCGCGGTGAGCCGTGGCAGCAGCGACGGCAGTATGTCCTCGCCGCCGTCCCCGAAGAGGGAGTCGGGGTTCCAGGTCGAGTTCAGCAGGACAAGTCGCTGTCCCGGCCGTACGTCGAGGGCCCGGCGGAAGCGTTCGCGATAGGGGAGGCCCGCCAGAATCCGGTCGTAACACGGGTCCCCGGCGAGTACGGCGGTGGGCGCCGCCTCGGGGCACGCGGCGCGCAGGCGCTCCAGCTGTTCCGGGTGGGAGAGGACCAGCGCGTCGGCGACGGGGGAGCCGTCGAAGAGCAGCCAGTCAGGGGAGAGCCCGAAGACGGGCGGCGGCCCGACACCGGGCGTACGGCTCTCCGCCTCGGGCGAAGGGCATCCGGTGTCCGGTGTCCGGTGTCCGGTGTCCGGTGTTGCCAGCCTCTTATTGTAGCCAACGCCATGGGACAGGACCGTCAACTTCTTTGAAAGTACGTGCAGTTGACCGCCGAAACTTGCCGAGATCGCCAGATCCACCGGGAGTTCGAGCGCCTGCTCCCATGGCAGTACCGGTAGGCCGGTCTCCGCCAGCAGCTCGGTGACCCCGGCCTGGAACGGCGAAGAACCGGTGCGGGTGGCGAGCAGTTGGACCCGCAGATCGTCGCGGAACAGCGGCAGGACATCCAGTAGCCGGGTCGCCGAGGTCACGTTGTGCACGACGAACAGCACGAGCTTGCGGCGCCCCCGGGTCGTCCATCGCGCCGAGTCGGCCCCCACCGGTACCCGGACCCAGCCGGCCCGCCCCTCGCCCACCGCCCGTGCTCCCCCGTCTCGCCTTGTCCCGCCGCCTGTTCCGACCCGCCACGATAACCACCCCGGCAGTTCTTCACCCCGGAGAGTGAAGATCGTTGGCGAATTCCCCCGGATCCGCCCGGATGCCCTCGATCCCCGATCGGCCCATGGAGCCGCACCCGGTCCGACTCTCATACGGAGCGAGCCTGTCGTACGAGCGCGATCGCCCGATGATCTACCGATATCAGGCCGATTGTCATGCCTCAAAGGCGTTACTCTTCGTGCCGCCATGGAAGCTCAGCGTGCAACCGCGCGAGTCTATGCCCAACGGCATTGCCCGCGCATGAGGTTGCGTGAATATGCCGAAGCGCCGATTTCATCGGGCTAAGCTCTCGCGGAGCGCGCCGAGTTGATACCCAATAAGGCACTTGTTCCCTATGTGCCTTGATCGTGTGAATTATCTGATCTGAATCGACCGCCAGAGGGCTTACATGGTTCGTGTTGAAGCACCCCCGAGTGATCAAGCATCCCCGTCCGTCCGCGCGCTCGTAGTCCCCGCCGTCCTGATCGTGGCGGCCACGGCGGTCGCGGTGGGCCTCGTTCCCGACGCCGCCCGGATACCGCTCGTGGTATACGGCGCGGTCGCGACCATCGTCGTCATCTGGTGCGCGGGCGAACTGTCCCGGCGCGCCAGGACCGTCAGTACGCTGCACGAGCACTACGCGTACCGCCTCGCGCAGTTGGAACGGCGACTCGCCCAGCACGACGAGGAGACCGTACGGCTCGGCAAGGAGCTGATGCCGGCCACGATCCATCGGCTGCGACAGGGCGAATCGCCCGCCGAAGTCATCCGCGCCGTGGTGGACGGGGACGAGCGCTATCGCGAACTCCCCACCGCCCAGCGGTCCTTGCTCCGCTCTGTCCTACAGATCGTGGACGACGAGGAGGCCATGCGCGAGTCCGCGCAGCGTTCCTTCGTGAACATCGCCCGCCGCGTCCAGTCCATCGTGCACCAGCAGGCCAGCGAGCTGCGGGAGATGGAGGAGGCGCACGGCCGCAACCCCGAGGTCTTCGACGACCTGCTGCGCATCGACCACGGCACCGCGCTGATCGGCCGGCTCGCGGACAGTATCGCCGTGCTCGGCAAGGCCCGGCCGGGACGCCAATGGCCCAAGCCCGTACCGCTGTTCAGTGTGTTGCGCGGGGCCATGTCCCGGATCCTGGAGTACCAGCGCGTCGATCTGCACTCCATCGCCAAGGTCGCCATCATCGGCACGGCCGTGGAACCGCTCATCCACGCCTGTGCCGAACTCCTCGACAACGCCACCCGCTACTCGCCGCCGCAGACCCGTGTCCATGTCACCGCCGTCGAGGTGCAGACCGGG
Organism: Streptomyces sp. NPDC094034; assembly: GCF_040303865.1. Lineage (NCBI taxonomy): Bacteria > Bacillati > Actinomycetota > Actinomycetes > Kitasatosporales > Streptomycetaceae > Streptomyces > Streptomyces sp. NPDC094034. The sequence continues at coordinate 60,815 of NZ_JBEOUD010000039.1, forward strand.
ATCGCGATCGAGATCGAGGACGGCGGCGTCAGCCTCAGCGAGGAGGCACGGGCCCGGGCCGAGACCATGCTCGCGCAGGCCCAGGCCGGTATCGACCTCAATGACCTCGGCGAGACTCCCCGGCTCGGTATGGCCGTGGTCGGCCGACTCTGCCAGATGTACAACTTGCAGGTCTCGCTGCGGCAGTCGGCGTACGGCGGTGTCCGGGCCGTTCTCATCGTGCCGCGCGATGTCGTCACCACCGGGCCCGCGCCCGGTATCGCCCATGGCATCGGCGCCTCGGCGCTGCCCCGCGGCAGTGGTGCGGGACTGCCCACGACGGACGTACTGCGGCCCGCCGACCGGGTGCCGCGGCCCGTCACCGGACCACAGCGGTCGGTGCCGCTCGCGGGGTCCATGGAGGACGACATTCCCGTGGTGACGGAGTGGACGGAGAACGGGCTTCCGCAGCGGCGCAGCCGTGGCCGCGCCCCGCTCGGCTCCCACAACCTCGGCCTCCAGAACACCGGCCGCGCTCCAGGGGCCCCACGAGGCGATGGCCCGAGCGGCGGGCCGAGCGGGAGCCGACCCCAGGGCAATGGCCCGGTCAACGGCCGGAGCAACGGCTACGGCGGCGGCTACCACGGCGGGTACGACGGTGGGCGTGGCGACGCCCCGGAAGGCGCGGGGCGCGAGGGCGGTACGCCGGAGAAGAAGCCCGGTCCCGGCATCTGGCTCGAAGCGTTCACCAAGGCGGTCAACGGCACTCCGCGCGAGCCGTCGACCGGGGCGGGGGAGGCACCGGGCCACCCCGGTGACCAGGGCGAATCCGATGATGTGCGGGGCAAGGGAGATCTGAAGTGATCCAGCAGCGGGCGAACATGGACTGGATGCTCAAGGAACTGGCGGACGGAGTGCCGCAGATCCAGCAGATCGTGGTGCTCTCCGCGGACGGCCTCCGGATCGCCCGGCACGGCGGTGACCCGGATGTAGCCGACCGGCTGGCCGCCGCCTGCGCCGGACTACAGAGTCTGGCCGCGGCCGTCGCCGCCGAGATCCCCTCCAGCGACGGCCGGATGCGGCTGGTCGTCATCGAGATCGGGGGCGGCTTCTTCTATCTGATGGAGGCCGGAGCGGGCGCGTATCTCGCCGTCCTCGCCGACGAGACGGTGGACGCGGGGCTGGTGGGGGCCCGGATGCGGGACATGGTGGTCCGTATCGGAGCCCATCTGACGAGTCCCCCGCGCCATGACGGGCAGGCCGGATGATCACGCCTCCCCGACGAGAACGCCGGCGCCCCGAGGCGGATGTGGGGGATCCGGAACGGCTGTACGTGATCACCGGCGGCCCCGACGGCGCCGAACGGGCGCCGCTCGATCTGGTCACCATGATCGTGGCCCGCGACGAACCGTCGCCGACGGTGCAGCCGGAACAGGCCGCCATTCTGCGGCTCTGCCGGGCACCGCTGTCCGTGGCCGAGATCTCCGCCTATCTCAGCCTCCCCTTCAGCGTGGTGACCGCGCTGCTGACCGAACTCCTCGCGGCCGAACTGGTCGAATCGCGCGCGCCCATCGTCCGCGCCGCACTTCCCGACCGGTCCCTTCTCGAAGCGGTGATGCATGGACTTCAGAAACTCTGACACGATCACGGGTCCCAGGAGCGAGGATGTCCTGCCCACCACGGCCACCTCCGCGGTGAAGGTCGTGATCGTGGGCGGATTCGGGGTCGGCAAGACGACGATGGTGGGCTCGGTCAGCGAGATCCGTCCGCTCACCACCGAAGAGACCATGACCCAGGCCGGGGTGGGGGTGGACGACAACTCCGGTGTGGAGACCAAGACCGCGACCACCGTCGCCATGGACTTCGGCCGGATCAGCATCACAGAACAACTGGTGCTCTATCTCTTCGGCACCCCCGGCCAGGAGCGCTTCTGGTTCCTGTGGAACGGCCTCTTCGAGGGTGCCCTGGGAGCCGTGGTGCTCGTCGACACACGCCGTCTCGAAGTCAGTTTCGATGTGATAGGTCGGCTGGAGGAGCGCGGCGTACCGTTCGTCGTCGCGGTCAACACCTTCCCGGACGCGCCCCACCATCCCGTCGAAGCGCTGCGGACGGCCCTGGACCTGCCCGACGAGGTCCCGATGGTCGACTGCGACGCGCGGTTGCGGGCGTCGAGCCGTGATGTGCTGCTGACGCTGATGCGCTATCTGCACTCGCTGGCACTGCCGACCGCCTGACCGGTCGGGCGTGAGCCGACCGCGTCCGACCGGCCCGCCCCGACCGGTCGCGTCCGTTCGCCGCGCCCGTCGTCCGCGCACCGAGCGCCGAGCGCCGAAGGGCCGCGCGCCATTCCCGTACCCGCATACGCGCAAGCACACGTACAAGCACACGTACACGTACAAGCACACGTACACGTACACGTACACGTACATTTTCCGGCCTGATCCCTGGAGCGACCGTGACCACGCCTCATCCCCACCGACCCGGGCCGGACGGCCCCATGGCGCCGCCCCCCGGCTGCCCGGCCCATGGCATGACCGCCGGCGAACTCGACTCCCACGGCCCGAGCGGTGGCCAGGACACCATAGGGCCCACACTGGACGGCCTCGCCGCCAGTGGGCTGCGACGGCTGTACGGACCCGAGGCCGAGAACGACCCCATGGGGCTGTACGAGAAGCTGCGCGCCGAACACGGCTCCGTCGCGCCCGTGCTGCTCCACGGCGACGTACCCGCCTGGCTCGTGCTCGGGCACAGCGACAATCTGCATATGACGCGCACGCCGTCGCAGTTCTCCCGGGACTCCCGGCGCTGGCGCGCGCTGCACGACGGCACCGCGCCCCCCGACCATCCCCTCGCGCCCATCTTCACCTGGCAGCCCATCTGTGTCTTCGCCGACGGCGCGGACCATGAGCGGCTGCGCGGCGCGGTCACCGACTCGATCGCGCGGATCGACCACCGGGGCGTCCGGCGCTATATCAACCGCTACAGCAACCGGCTGGTCAACGAGTTCTGCCAGGACGGCAGGGCGGATCTGGTCAGCAGATTCGCCGAGCACCTGCCGATGATGGTGATGGCGCAGATCCTCGGCATGCCGGACGAGTACAACGATCGCCTCGTGCAGGCCGCCCGCGACATGATCAAGGGCACCGCGACCGCCAACGAGAGCAATACCTATGTGATGACCACACTGACCAGGCTGGTGAAGCGCCGCCGTATCGCGCCCGAGGAGGACTTCGCGACCTGGCTCACCGAACACCCGGCCGGGCTCACCGACGACGAGGTCAGCCAGCATCTGCGGCTGGTGCTCATCGCGGCGTACGAGACCACCGCGAACCTCATCGCCAATGTGCTGCGCATGGTCCTCACCGATCCCCGCTTCCGCGCGCAGCTGAGCGGCGGTCATATGACCCTGCCGGAGGCGGTCGAGCAGACACTCTGGGACGAGCCGCCCTTCACCACGATCTTCGGCCGCTGGGCGGTCGGCGACACCGAACTCGGCGGCCAGCGCATCAAGGCGGGGGACGCACTGGTGGTCGGGATCGCCGCGGCCAATGTGGACCCGGTGGTACGGCCCGATCTCAACGCCTCCATGCAGGGCAACCGGGCCCATCTCGCCTTCAGCGGCGGCCCGCACGAATGCCCGGGGCAGGACATCGGGCGGGCCATCGCCGACACCGGGATCGACGCGCTGCTGCTGCGGCTGCCCGATGTCCAGCTCGCCGTGGACGAGCATGAGCTGCGGTACGAGGGCGCGCTGATGTCCCGTCAGCTGCTGGAGCTTCCGGTGACCTTCGCGCCGCGTCCGCCGCAGGATGTCACCGGTCCGCCGAGCGCGTCGGCCGCCGTACCGCGCCCGCGGTGGCAGGTGGATTCCCACCGCCCCGACGTGGTGCGGCCGCCGTCCCACGCCCCGGTCCCGTCATCCGAGGAGGCCGGTACCGGCGTGCCGGGGACGGTCCCGGAGGCAACGGGCGTGATTCCGGAACAGCGCGCGGGCAGCGCTCCGCGGCGGGCCTGGCGGGCCCTGACGCGCTGGTGGCGCGGCCACTGACGGAGCGCCGGTACGCCGGTCGGCCGGCACGCTCGGCCGGCCGGCGCCTCGGCGCTCGGTACGTCAGCCGGCCGACGCGCCGACCGGCCCGCTCGCCGGGTCGAGCTGGTCCCACCACCAGGCGATCGTGGGGATCGGCAGCGGTTCCAGGCTGTTGTCGGCCGGCTGCTCCTTCCACCACCCGCCCGGGGCCGTCCGCGGACTCGACGGCACGGAGTAGCGGGGGCAGATCGACGCCCAGTCGAGATGCCCCCGGACGAACTGGCCGAGTCCCTGTACGTAGCGGCGCAGACCGTCGTCCGCCTCCTTCAGCACCTGCTGGGCCAGCCGGTCGAACAGCACCATCACGCGGTCCCGCATCGCCACCACCTGTACGAGTGCGCGACGCGGATCGCAGTGCTGCTCCTGGCAGAGGACATCGATCAGATTCAGATCGTCGCCGGCGCGCAGCAGCTCCTTGTTGCGGGAGTAGAGGTCGTTGTCCCAGCTGACCAGCGTCCAGGTGATCTCCGTGAGCGCGCGTACCCGGGAGTCCTGCATGTCCTCGTCCGCCACGGAGAAGCCGCCGACCACCTCGATCATCGCGGTGGAGGGAGCCATCCCGATGGCCCGCATCCACAGGGTGACGTAGTCGTCGAGCGAGGGAAGTTCCCGATTGCGGCGCCAGGACGCCTCCCACACCAGTCCCGAGGTGTAGACGCGCATGGCCTCCGTCAAACGGCGTACCTGACGCGGCGAGGCGTACTGCTCCAGCTCAAGCCGCAGCCTGCGCAGCGCGGCGGTGTGCGGTGAGTCCCCGAGCGCCCGCGCCGTGGGCGCCTCCACGGCGCGCATGATGCGCGAGGTCTCCTGGACCATCAGATCGGCCGTGGGCTCGGACTCGTCGCACACGCCGTCGTCGAGCGAGAAGAGCACGGCGTGGAATTTGGCCATCAGGGTGAGCGGTTCGAGCGTTCCGTACGGCATGGTCGAGGCGGCGAGACCGCCGAAGTCGCAGACCGCCAGGCGTTTGAGTTGATGCTCGTCGCTGTCGAGGCGTTGTTGGAGCATCCACCGCACGGTCTGGTCGTTGAGGACCTCGACCGAGGGATGTCTGGCGGGCGGTACGGGGCAGTAGAACGGCACAGCCGGAAGCTGTTGGACCAAGCGCTGTTCCGAGACACAGGTCATGATCGGCCTCCTGATGCGGCAAGGGCGCAATACGGTGCGGAATGAGGGACGATGCCGTTCGGATGGAGCGTATCTGTCCATCTCAGATCGTCAACAACTGCACAACTGGCGTGCCGCTGGCCGAAATTGACTGATTGTGAACTGACCTGATCGGTACCGCTCACATGGCGAAGTGGCCGCGCGCAAGCCCCCCAGGACCCGCGCACCGGCCGCACGTGCGCCGCCCACCGGTGGTTCACACCACCGCGGCGCCGCCCGCCAACCTCCGTCGAGCCTCCGCCGAGCGCCGCCCGGTCGAGGATTCTCGTCACGGTTCGTAAACGGCCCCTCCCGGATGCCCTCGCCATTCTGATTGTTGTCACTACGTCATAGAGCGGCAACGCACGGAGACGAATGTACGAGACCCCTCGCGACCTGAATCCCCCGTGCCGGCCTCGGCATGCCTGTGGGCCCCCTCCGGAGAAGAGGCCCACAGGCATGGAGCGCGCCGCTCCCGTCCCCACGGTGCGGCGCCGGTGAGTCGTCGTCATCCGCTCGGACGACGGCCCACCGGTCAGGGGTGCGAGATGACTCGCGAGGTGGCCCGCAGGCCCAGTGCGGGGAAGACCGCGGCCTCCAGGAAGCGGTGGAGATACGCCTCGTCGGCATGCCGTCCCTCCACCATCTGCCGGGCTCGCATGACCCCCATCAGCTGGGCGGCCACGAACTCCGCCGCGGGGTTGTCGGGCGCGACCTCGCCGCGTGCCACGGCGCGCTCGACCATGGCGTTGATCGCCGCGATCTCCGGTTCGACGAGATTCTCGCGCAGGGCGCGCAGCAGCTCCGGATTCTGGAAGGCCGCGTGACTGAGCGCGTGCATCAGCGCGGTGTCGCGGCCCGCGGCCTCCACCGCCGCACAGGCCGCCGCCCGTAGATCCCCGACCAGGCTGCCCGTGTCGACATCCGCGAGCTTGACGCAGCGGGTGCCGCGGAGCGCCGCAGCGACCAGTTGCGGTTTCGTGCCCCACTGACGGTAGAGCGTGGACTTGCCGCAGCGGGAACGGGCGGCGACGCCCTCCATGGTCAGTGCCTCGTAGCCGCTCTCTCTCAACAGGTCCAGGGCGGCCTCGTAGAGTTCCAGCTCCCGTTCCGGCGTGATCTTGGAGCGGCGCCGCGGCGTCATCGTCTCTCCCCGTCTCCGTCGCTCGGGTCCGATGGGGCTCGGGCGTCGATACGTCGGTGTACCGATACGCCAGTGTACCGATACGAGGCCGTATCGGTACACTGGCGTATCGATAGGGCGGGGTCCAGATCCCGTCGCCGCACCGCCACGACGTTCCGCGCGCCGTGTTGTCCAGGTACCAGGTAAGGGGGTCGGGTGATACAAGCCCGCACCGGGCCCGCCGCACGGAAGCCGGAAACCGTCGCAGGGGGCCGGCCGGTGTCGTCCGTCGCTCCCGTCGCCTCAGGGACCGGCCGGTGAACGGGGCGACGGCCCTGGCCGTTGCCCTGTCGCTGGTATCGGCCGTCGCCTATGCCACCGCCGCGGTGGCGCAGGAGCGGCTCGCGGCCCGTACGGCGCCGGGCACCGGGCTGTTCAGCCTGCTGGCCCGCGGCGCCTGGTGGTGGGCGGTCGGGCTGAACGCGACCGGCGCGCTGCTGCATGTCGTGGCGCTGACCTACGGTCCGCTCACGGTCGTCCAGCCGCTGGGCGCGCTCACCCTCGTCGCGGCCGTGCCGCTGGGTGCCCGTCGCGCCGGGCGGCAGGTCAGCCGGGGCGAGTGGCATGGCACGGCCTTCACCCTGGTCGGCCTCGCGGCCATCCTGCTGGCCGCGGCCGGCAGTTCCCCCGACGAGACGCTGAGCCTGCCACAGGCGCTCGGCGTCTCGGGTGTGGCGATGGCGCTGGTCGCCCTGCTGACCGGGCCGGGAGCGGGGTCCGCTCTCCGGCACGCGGCGGCCTCCGGCATCACCTCGGGCGTCGCCTCGGCCCTCACCCAGACGGTGACGGTCGCCGCCACCGCGCGCGACGCGGACGCGCTGCCGATGTGGCAGGCGGCGGCCGTGGCGCTGGTGGTCGCGGCCTTCGCCTCGGGCGGTCTGCTGCTGTCCCAGCGGGCCTACCGCGGCGGTCTCGGAGCCCCGCTCGCCGTCCTGACCCTGGCCAACCCGCTCGCGGCGGCGGTCATCGGTCTGACCCTGCTGGGGGAACGGCTCCAGGGCGGCGTTCCGGGCGTGACGGCGGCGCTCCTCGGCGCTGTGCTCGCCGCGCGGGGCGTGGTGCTGCTGACCCGTACGGCGGTGACCGCACCCGCGATGACGCCGCCGGCGATGACGGCGGCGGCGATGACGGCGGCGCCGACGGCGCGGGTGCCCGGACAGCGCTCCGCCGTCCCCGCCGCCGGATCGCCGGACCGTCCCGCCCCCGGCGGCACCCCGCTCGCGGCGCGGACGTCCTGGCGACCGCATCCCCTGAGATCGGGACGGGCGCTCCAGCAGCGCCGCTGTCCACGTCGACGCGGGGACCGTACCTACCGATAGCCCCGTGCGGTGCGGTCAGCCGCGCGTACCGGCGGCCGAAGGCGCTCCTCCCGCGCTCCTCGCGAGCTCCTCCCGCGCTCCTCGCGTGGTGCTTCCCGCCGTGCCTCCCGGGGTGTCTCCCCGGGCTCCTTCCGCCCGCCACCCGGTCGTCTTCCCGGCGCGCCGCGGCGCGTGAAGCTGCGCTGTTGGGCCGCTTAAGAAATCCTCGATGGACTGGACGGCCGCCGCTGGGCACATTGGTGCCCGACCACCGAACAGTGATCACCGCTCAGCGCTGTGCACGACGCACCACACCCTCCGGGAGCCGCGCCCATGAAGGCACTTGTCAAACAGAAGGCCGAGCCGGGGCTGTGGCTCATGGATGTGCCCGAGCCGGCGTACGGGGACGGTGACGTACTGATCAAGGTGCTCCGTACCGGCATCTGCGGCACCGACCTGCACATCCGGTCCTGGGACGGCTGGGCCCGGCAGTCCGTCACCACGCCCCGCGTCCTCGGCCACGAGTTCGTCGGCGAGGTGGCCGCCGTCGGCGCCGCCGTACAGGACGTGGCCGTCGGCGATCTGGTCAGCGGTGAGGGCCATCTCGTCTGCGGCAAGTGCCGTAACTGCCTCGCCGGCCGCAGGCACCTCTGCCGCAGCACCGTCGGGCTCGGTGTCGGCCGCGACGGAGCCTTCGCGGAGTATGTCTCCCTGCCCGCCGCGAACGTCTGGGTGCACCGCGCCGAGGTGGATCTCGATGTCGCCGCGATCTTCGACCCGTTCGGCAACGCCGTGCACACCGCGCTCTCCTTCCCCCTCGTCGGCGAGGACGTGCTGATCACCGGCGCGGGCCCCATCGGCATCATGGCCGCGGCCGTCGCCCGGCACGCCGGGGCGCGCAATGTCGTGATCACCGACGTCAGCCCGCACCGCCTCGAACTCGCCCGCAAGGCCGGCGCGACCCTCGCCCTCGATGTCTCTCCCGCCGACATCGGTATCGCCGACGCACAGCGGCAGCTCGGCCTCAAGGAGGGCTTCGACATCGGTCTGGAGATGTCGGGACGCCCCGAGGCCATGCGCGACATGGTGGACAACATGACGCACGGCGGCCGGATCGCCATGCTGGGGCTGCCCGCCGAGGAGTTCGCCGTCGACTGGTCGAAGATCGTCACGTCGATGATCACGGTCAAGGGCATCTACGGACGCGAGATGTTCGAGACCTGGTACGCGATGACCGTCCTGCTCGAAGGCGGGCTCGACCTCACGCCCGTCATCACGGGCAGCTACGGGTACGAGGACTTCGACGCCGCGTTCGACGAGGCGTCCTCCGCGCGCAGCGGAAAGATCATTCTCGACTGGAGCGTCTGACCGTCCGACCGCCTGACCGGCCCCCGTGGCACCCCGGGCCCCAGAAGCCCGCAGCGCACCGAGCCCGACAAGAAGGAGCCCTTCATGTACGTGTCCGTCCGGGACGACCTGTCCGCCACTCTCGACGAGATCCGTGACGCGGGTCTGTTCAAGCCCGAGCGTGTGATCTCGACCCCGCAGAGCGCCTCCGTCGCCGTCACCGCGGGCGGCGCCCCCGGGGACGTCCTCAACTTCTGCGCCAACAACTACCTCGGGCTCGCCGACCACCCCGAGGTGGTCGCCGCCGCCAAGGACGCGCTCGACCGCTGGGGCTACGGCATGGCGTCCGTACGCTTCATCTGCGGCACCCAGGAGATCCACAAGGAGCTGGAGGGGCGGCTGTCCGCGTTCCTCGGCCAGGAGGACACGATCCTCTACTCCTCCTGCTTCGACGCCAATGGCGGGGTCTTCGAGACGCTCCTCGGACCGGAGGACGCCGTGATCTCGGACGCCCTCAACCACGCCAGCATCATCGACGGCATCCGGCTCTCCAAGGCCCGTCGCCTCCGGTACGCCAACCGTGACCTCGCCGAACTGGAGACCAGGCTCAAGGAGTCCCAGGACGCCCGTCGCCGGCTGATCGTCACGGACGGCGTGTTCTCGATGGACGGGTATGTCGCCCCGCTGGCCGAGATCTGTGATCTCGCCGACCGGTACGACGCGATGGTCATGGTCGACGACTCGCACGCCGTCGGCTTCGTGGGCCCCGGCGGCCGGGGCACCCCCGAACTGCACGGCGTCATGGACCGGGTCGACATCATCACCGGCACGCTCGGCAAGGCGCTCGGCGGCGCGTCCGGCGGCTATGTCGCGGCTCGCGCCGAGATCGTCGCCCTGCTGCGCCAGCGCTCCCGTCCGTATCTCTTCTCCAACTCGCTCGCCCCGGTCATCGCCGCCGCGTCGATCAAGGTCCTCGATCTGCTGGAGAGCGCGGACGAGCTGCGGGACCGGCTGAACGCCAACACCGCGCTCTTCCGTACGGAGATGACGGCGGCGGGCTTCGAGATCCTGCCCGGCGACCACGCCATCGCGCCCGTCATGATCGGCGACGCCGCCGAGGCGGCCCGGATGGCCGAACTGCTGCTGGAGCGCGGGGTGTACGTGATCGGCTTCTCGTACCCCGTCGTCCCCATGGGCCGCGCGCGGATCAGGGTGCAGCTGTCCGCCGCGCACTCCACGGCGGACGTGGAGCGGGCGGTCGCGGCGTTCGTCGACGCGCGCGAGGCGATGAAGCGGGAGGGCTGAACGCCGAGGCGGTGGGGCGGGAGGTACCGGTGGGGGTGGAGTTCCGGTCAGACCTGGCAAAATGGGCTGGGTGATCGACCCCCGGCGGCTGCGCGTCCTGCGGGCCGTGGCGGACCACCGTACGGTGACCGCCGCGGCCGCCGCGCTCTATCTCACCCCCTCGGCCGTCTCCCAGCAGCTCGCCGCGCTGGAGCACGAGACCGGGCACGCGCTGCTGACCCGCAGCGGCCGGGGCGTGCGGCTGACCGCCGCCGGGGAGATCCTGCTCACCCACGCGCACGCCGTCCTCGCCCAGTTGGAGCGCGCCGAGGCGGAGCTCGCGGCGTACGCGGGCGGGACGGCGGGCGAGATCACGGTCGCCGCCTTCGCCACGGGCATCGCGGAAGTACTGGCCCCGGCCCTGCAACTGCTCGGTGGTCCCCACCCCGACATCCGGGTGCGCGTACGGGACGCCGAGGGTGACGAGAGCCTGCCGATGGTGCTCGACGGCGAGGCGGATCTCGCGGTCGCGGTCGAGTACCGCGGCGCCCCGCGCGAGGACGATCTGCGGCTGTGGCGGGTGCCGCTGTACGCGGAGCCGTTCGACGCGGTCCTGCCCGCCGCGCATCCGCTCGGCCTCGGCGCCGCGGTCGGGCTGGCCGAGCTGGCCGACAGCGACTGGATCGGCCCGTACCCCGGCAACCCCTGCCATGACGTGATCCAGCTCGCCTGCGAACTGGCGGGCTTCCAGCCGCGACTGGCGCACTCCTCCGACGACTTCCGCGCGGTCGTCGCCCTCGCGGGCGCGGGCGCGGGAGTGGCGCTGGTCCCGCGCTCCGCGCTGCGCGGCATGGAGCTGAAGGGTACGGTCGTACGCCCGGTGGCGGGCCCGGCCGCGACCCGCAGGGTCTTCGCCGCCGTACGCCGGGGCGCGGAGGCGCACCCGCTGATCCGTCCGGTCCTCGACGCGCTGGCGCGGGCGGCGGGCGGCCTGCCGACGGACTGACCGCGACCGTTGACGGGCGTACTCATCAGGGGTTCCGTGGCCGCCGCCGTGAGGGCCCGCCCGCCGGGCGCGGGCGGGCCGGTGCGCCACTACTGCCCCTGGAACTTCTCCCCGATCGTGCTCAGGGCGGCCGACACGTGCTCCTCGGTGCCCGCCCTGCTCAGGCCGAGGCCGCTGAGCACGCCCACGCCGTCCTCCTGCTCCAGCAGAGCCAGCAACAGGTGCTCCGTACCGATGTAGTTGTGTCCCAGCCGCAGTGCCTCGCGGAAGGTGAGTTCGAGGGCCTTCTTGGCCCGCGCGTCGAAGGGCACGAGGTCGGGCACGGTCTCACCGGAGGGCTCCGGCAGCGCCTCGGTCGCGGCGGCCCCGACCGTATCCAGCTGTACGCCCTGGGCGATGAGTACCTGTGCGGCCAGCCCCTCCGGGTCGTCGAGCAGGCCGAGCACGAGATGCTCCGTGCCGATCTGCGGGTGACCGCCTTCGCGGGCCTTGTTCTGGGACGCGACGACGACGCTCCTGGCCCGTGGGGTGAACCTGCCGAAGTTCTGGTTCGCGTCGGACACCGGCTCGTCCTTTGTCACGAACCGCTTCTGGGCGGCCTGCCGTGTGACCCCCATGGACTTGCCGATCTCGGTCCAGGAGGCGCCGGAGCGGCGGGCCTGGTCGACGAAGTGGCCGATGAGGTGATCGGCCACTTCGCCGAGATGGTCAGCGGCGACGACGGCGCTCTGGAGCTGGTCGAGGGCGTCTCCGTGCACCTTCTTGATCGCCTGGATGAGGTCGTCGAGACGGACGGGATTGTCTACCTGAGTGGGTTTCGCCATGAGGCAACCCTAGGTTGACAGTCGGACGCGTGTCAACCTGTGGTTGACGCCGGGGTGGGGGTGGGCGCGCCGAATCCTCCGTCCCGTGATCGTGCGCGCCGTGGCTCAGCTCAGCAGACTCGTCGCCGCCCGGTCCAGTACCGCTCCCACGCGCTCCCAGGTCTCCATGTCCCGCTCCACCGGGGGCAGTTCGGTTCCTTCGCCGGTCCGCCAGGAGGTGGCGACCGAGATCGGGTCCTCGCCCGTCGCCGCGCCCGCGGCCAGCGCGGCGGCGCCCAGCGCGACCAGTTCACCGCTCGTCGGGACGATCACCCGGCGGCCGGAGAGCCTGCGGACCGTGTCCACCCACATCCGGCCCTGCGCACCGCCGCCGACCAGGCGCAGCGGCCGGCCCGCCGCCTCCGGGGACGCGGGATCGAGGCCGCAGGCGCGCAGTACCTCGTCCAGCGCGCGCAGTACGGTGACGGCCGCGCCCTCGTAGGCGGCGCCCAGCAGTTGCTGGGGGCTGGTGTCATGGCGCAGCCCGGTCAGCAGACCCGAGGCGGCGGGGAGATCGGGGGTGCGCTCGCCGTCCAGATAGGGGAGCAGTACGGCCTCGCCGCCCGGTACCGCGTCCTCCCGGTCGAGCCGGAGCAGCGAGGCCACCTTGTCGACGGCGAGCGTGCAGTTGAGCGTGCAGGCCAGCGGCAGATACGTACCGTCCGCCGCGGCGAACCCGGCGAGCGCGGCGGAGCCGGGGCGGGTGCGGGTGGCGGCGAAGACCGTACCCGAGGTGCCGAGACTCAGGACCGGATGGTCCAGCAGTCCGGCGCCGCCGAAGCCGAGACCGACGGCCGCGCTCATGTTGTCGCCGGTGCCCGCGGCGACCGCGATGCCCGCGGGCAGGCCCAGTTCCGCCGCCGAGCCCGCCGTGAGCGAGCCGACGCGCGCCGCGCCGGTCGCGGCGACGGCGGGCAGCAGATCGGCGTCGAGACCGAGGAGCGCGAGCAGCTCGGGGTCGTACTCTCCGGTGGCCGTGGAGTACCAGCAGGTGCCCGAGGCGTCACCGGCGTCGGTGGCCGCGGTGCCCGAGAGCCGCTCGGTGAGAAAGTCGTGGGGGAGCCGGATGGCCGCCGTGGCCTCCGCGATGGCGGGGTCGTTCTCCCGCAGCCACTGCCACTTCGAGGCCGTCATCGAGGCCACCGGCACGGAGCCCGTGCGCGCCGTCCAGGCGTCCGGGCCGCCCAGGGCCTCGGTGAGCGCGGCGGCCTGCGGGGCCGAGCGGGTGTCGTTCCAGAGCAGGGCGGGGCGCAGCGGCCGGCCGGTGCGGTCGAGCACCACCAGACCGTGCTGCTGCCCGGCGACGGCGATGCCGGTCACGACCGAGGCGTCCACCCCGGATTCCTTGAGGCCGGCGGCGACCGCCTCGCGCAGCGCGTTCCACCACACCTCGGGATCCGTCTCCCGGGCGCCGCCCTCCCCGGTCACCCGGTGTGGCGCGCGGCCCACGGCGAGCAGCCGGCCTGTGGTGGCGTCCGTGAAGGCCGCTTTGGTGGACTGGGTGGAGCTGTCCACGCCGATCACGACCGGGTTCCGCGACATGGGCGTACCTCCAGATTGGGCGTCGGGGAAACAAATTACGCGATGGCCTGACACACGGGAACCGTGCCGACGATCATCATCCTGTGTCCATGGGCGTGCGGGGGCTTTTGCGCACCCGCATACCCGTGCATTATTAGTCATGTCAGATAACAAATAAGGTCGGCACGTGCCGGACCTGAGGTATCGAAGGCGGCCAGAGTCATGACGGAACGCTTCACACCCACCCCCGAGGACAAGTTCAGCTTCGGTCTCTGGACGGTGGGCTGGCAGGGCAAGGACCCGTTCGGCGACACGACCCGCCCGGCGCTGGATCCCGTCGAATCGGTTCACCGACTCGCGGATCTTGGCTCATGGGGTGTGACCTTCCACGACGACGACCTCATTCCGTTCGGCTCGACGGAGGCGGAGCGCGAAGCGCACATCAAGCGGTTCAGGCAGGCGACCGAGGAGACCGGCATCACGGTCGAGATGGTCACCACCAACCTCTTCACCCACCCCGTCTTCAAGGAGGGCGGCTTCACCGCGAACGACCGCGACATCCGCCGCTACGCCCTGCGCAAGGTGCTGCGCAATGTCGACCTCGCGGCCGAACTGGGCGCCAGGACCTTTGTCGCCTGGGGCGGCCGAGAAGGCGCCGAGTCGGGCGGCGCCAAGGACATACGCCTTGCCCTCGACCGGATGAAGGAGGCGTTCGACCTGCTCGGCGAGTATGTCGTCGAGCAGGGCTACGACCTCAGGTTCGCCATCGAGCCCAAGCCCAACGAGCCGCGCGGCGACATCCTGCTGCCCACCGTCGGCCATGCCCTCGCGTTCATCGACCGCCTGGAGCGCCCCGATCTGTTCGGCGTCAACCCCGAGGTGGGCCATGAGCAGATGGCCGGGCTCAACTTCCCGCACGCCATCGCCCAGGCGCTCTGGTCGGGCAAGCTCTTCCACATCGACCTCAACGGCCAGCACGGCACCCGCTACGACCAGGACCTGCGGTTCGGCGCCGGCGACCTGCGCGCCGCCTTCTGGCTGGTCGACCTGTTGGAGAACGCGGGCTGGGAGGGTGCGCGGCACTTCGACTTCAAGCCGCCGCGCACCGAGGACATCGACGGGGTGTGGGCCTCCGCCGCCGGCTGTATGCGCAACTATCTGATCCTCAAGGAGCGCGCCGCCTCCTTCCGCGCCGACCCGCTCGTCCAGGAGGCGCTGCGCGCCTCCCGCGTGGACGAACTGGCGCAGCCCACCGCGCCCGAGGGCGTGACCGCGCTGCTGGCCGACCGCGCCGCCTACGAGGAGTTCGACGTCGACGCCGCCGCCGCGCGGGGCATGGCGTTCGAGCACCTCGACCAGCTCGCCATGGACCACCTCCTCGGCGTCCGCTGACGGCGGGGCCGGACCGCGGGCGCGTGGTACGGGCGTACGTCAGCCCGTACCGCGCGCCTCGGAGGGTACGTCAGCCCGTACCGCGCGCCTCGGAGCGTACGTCAGCCCGTACCGCGTGCCTCGCGGTGTACGTATGCCACCGGATCGGCCAGTACCGCCTGGACGACCAGAGCCGCCGCGCCGCGTGCCGCGTCGCCCGCCGAGGAGGACCCGCGCAGCCGCCCGCTGTCGCTCTCCCACAGGCCCGAGACCACCCGGGCGGTCAGCTCCCGGTCGGCGGCGGGCGAGAGCCAGGGCATCAGCTGCCGGTAGATCCCGCCGAGCACGACCGCGTCCGGATCGAAGAGATTCACCGCACCCGACAGCACCCGGCCGAGGACCCGCCCGGCCCGCTCCACGGCGGCGACGGCCCCCGGGTCGCCCGCGCTCGCCCGCAGCTCCAGCTCGGCCACGCCCGGCACCCCCGCGTTCTCGTCGATCCCCGCCGCCCGCAGCAGCGCGGACTGGCCCGCGTACTGCTCCAGACATCCCCGGGAGCCACAACGGCACAGCGGACCCTCCGGATCGACGACCACATGGCCGATCTCCCCGGCGAACCCATGGGCCCCGCGCAGCAGTTCGCCGTTGAGCACCAGCGCGCCGCCGACACCGATCTCACCCGTCAGATAAAGGAAGGTGCGGAGCGGGCCGAGTTCGCCGAACCACAGCTCCGCCAGCGCCGCGAGATTGGCCTCGTTCTCCGAACTCACCGGCAGCGGGGGCAGTTCGGGGCGCAGCTCGGCCAGCGCGGCGGCGAACAGCTCGTCGGCGCTGACGAGGTTCCAGCCGAGGTTGGGGGCCTGGCGGACCGTGCCGCCCGACACCAGCCCCGGCAGGGCGAGTTGGACCCCGACCGGCAGCAAGTCCTGCTGGGCGGCGGACTCCAGGGTGCGAGCGGCGATCCTGGCGCAGCGGGCCAGCACATCGGTGGGCCGGGAGCCCCGGTTGTCGAGGTGTTCGGTCAGCCGGACCCGGTCGGTGCCGGAGAGGTCGACCACACACACCGACACATAGTCGATATTGATCTCGACGCCGATCCCCGCGGGTCCGGTGCGCGTCACCTTCAGTACGGTGCCGGGACGCCCGGCCTGGCCGCTGAACGTCTTGCCGGACTCGGAGAGGAACCCGCTGTCCAGCAGTTGTTCGACCAGGGACGACACGGCCGCCCGGGTCAGGCCCACGCGCGCCGCGACACCGGCCCGGGTCGCCTCGCCCTCGTCCCGTACCGCTCGCAGCACGAGGCTCAGATTGTGCCGGCGCACGGTCTCCTTGTCGGCCTTCGGGCCGAGGGAAGTGTGGTTGTTGTTCATCTCGCAGACGAGCCTATGTGATCGGCCCGCGGTGGCGGGAGCGGAGCGCCAGGCCGACCGGTCGATCAGTCGGTCCCCACCCCGGGGCACCGGCTATCCCCGCTGTGCCGGTACCGTCCCCGCCGTGCCGTCCGGCGTCCAGGACGGGGCCGTGCCGGTGAGCTGGCAGACCATGAGATAGAGGGGGATCGGCGGGGTGTACGGCGTGGGGTCATCCGGCCAGTGGATCAGCCGGGGATGCGCCGCCGGTACGGTCGTCCCCGCTACATAGCGGGCCGGGGAGGGCCAGGTCAGATCGAGATCGGAGCCCGCCGGAACGATCCACCACCACCAGTCGGCGTCGGCGAAGATACAGCCCTTCCTCGGCAGCCGCGCCATCAGCCGGAAGCCGTGCTCCGCCGGGATCCCCACGGCGTCGCACCCCAGCGAGGCGGGCAGGGCCGGCGGCAATGGCAGCTGTACGTGACCGGGGAATGGCTCGGTGCGCAGGCCGCGCGAAAGGCGCTGTAGCGCGGTCTTCAGCATGACTGCTCCGCTCCGTGTGACAGTTCCGCCCAGACGACCCGCCCGGGTCCGTATCCCGAGGTGTCGTGGGCTCCCCAGCCACTGCATATGGATTCGACGAGAAACAGTCCGCGGCCGCCCTCGCCCTCGGCCTCGCCCTCCTCGGTGCGGTGCAGCTGCGGCCCCGTCGGTCCGTACCCCTGGTCCTCCACGGCGATCCGCAGCCTTCCGCCGCTCTGCCGTATCTCGCAGATGACATGGTCGCCCGCCGCGTGCACCACCGCGTTGGTGACCAGCTCCGACACGACGAGTACCGCGGTCTCGCGGGACTCCTCGTCCACGCCCCAGGTGATGAGACGGTCGCTGGTCAGCCGTCTCGCGCGACAGACGGACTCGGCGTGAGCAGGCAACTGGAACCCGTAACGGCGGACAACGTTGCCAGGGCACAGGGCTATGAGCCGGGGGGTGAGCGCGTTACCAGGTGCCACGACCGATTCCTAACGGTGGGGGAGCAGCGTTCGCGCGCAAGACCTCTCCCGTGGCAGAGCGCGACAACCGCGTGAACTGGTTCACCGATCCACTCTCCACCCGCCGAGGACACTTGGCAAGTAGCACTCTGAATTTTTCAGAGTGCCGTGTTCTTCGTGGAAGAGTCATGGCAGACTGCTGTCAACCGTGCGTGGGGAGGACCCAGAAGTGAGCGAGCCGCGGTCCGCCCCGACCGTGGGACAGGTCGTACTGGGCAGACGCCTGCAAGATCTGCGTGAGCGTGCCGGTCTGAAGCGCGAGGAGGCCGCCAAGCTCCTGCGCGTGGCACCGGCGACCATACGCAGGATGGAGACGGCCGAGGTCGCTCTCAAGATCCCCTATGTGCAGGTGCTGCTCAGGGCCTATGGGATCCCCGAGGACGAGACCGACGCGTTCGTCGAACTCACCGAGGAAGCCAATAAGCCGGGCTGGTGGCAGCGGTTCCACGACATCCTGCCCGACTGGTTCAGCATGTATGTCAGCCTTGAGGGGTCCGCCGCGCTGCTCAGAGCGTACGAGCCGCACTTCGTCCCCGGGCTGCTCCAGACCGAGGGCTACGCGCGCGCCGTGATGAACGCCGGAGCGGTGGGACAGGCGCAGCCGGAGGACATCGAGCGCCATGTGGCGCTCCGGATGGAACGCCAGTCGCTCCTGACCCGTGCGGACGCGCCCAAATTCTGGGTGATCATGGATGAGACGGTGCTGCGCCGCCCGGTGGGTGAGGGCCCGGAGATCATGCGGGAACAGATCGACCGGCTGCTCGAAGCCACCGCCCTGTCCCATGTGACCCTACAGATCGCGGAATTCTCGACCGGACACCACCCGGGTACCTACGGGCCGTTCGTGATCTTCCGTTTCGCGGAACCGGAGCTGCCGGACATGGTCTACAGCGAGTACCTCACCGGTGCCGTCTATCTCGATGCTCGTCCCGAAGTGGCCACCCACCTGGAGGTCATGGACCGGATGGCGGCCCAGGCCGCAACTGCACAACGCACGAAGGAGATCCTCAAGGATGTCCGCAAGGAGCTGTGAATGGATCCCATATACAACGGCATGCCCGCCGCCGACCTCGGCGCCGAAGGCTGGCACAAGCCGTGGAGTGGTGGTAACGGCGGCAACTGCATCGAGGCCATGAAGCTGGCCGACGGCAGAGTCGCTGTGCGCCAGTCCGCCGACCCTGACGGCCCCGCACTGATCTACACCACCAACGAGATCGCCGCCTTCATCCAGGGCGCCAAGTCGGGCCAGGCGGACTTCCTGCTCACCTGATCCCTCAGCCGGTCCCGCTCAGCAGAACCCGCTCGACCCCTCCGCTTTCCCGTTCTTCCCCTCTCCGCATCTCCACAGCTGTACCTCTCCACTCATCGACGACTCATTGACCTGAGACTCATGGAGCGCACATGACCGGGCATGACCCGATCGACACCACCAGGCCGCATCCGGCCCGGGTGTACGACTGGTTCCTCGGCGGCAAGGACAATTACCCGGTGGACGAGGAGATGGCGAAGCAGCTTCTCGCGCTGGACGCCCGGGGACCCGAAATGGCCCGGGTCAACCGGGCGTTCATGCACCGCGCCACCCGCTGGCTCGGCACCGAGGGCGGGGTGCGCCAGTTCCTCGACATCGGTACGGGCATCCCCACCGAGCCCAATCTCCACCAGATAGCCCAGGAGGTCGCACCCGACTCCCGGATCGTCTACACGGACAACGACCCGATCGTCCTCCGGCACGCCGAGGCGCTGCTGCGCAGCGCTCCGGAGGGCGTCACCGAGTATGTCCAGGCCGATGTGCGCGAGCCGGAGAGCATCATCGAGGCCGCGGGAAAGATCCTGGACCTCACCCGTCCGGTCGCGCTCTCGCTCGTCGCGCTGCTCCACTTCGTCTCGGACGAGGACGGCGCGTACGAGCTGGTGCGCCGACTGCTCGACCCGCTGCCCTCCGGCAGCTATCTCGTCGTCTCCCACGCCACGGGCGATTTCGACCGGGAGAGCTCGGACCAGGCCCGTGCGCTGTACCGGCAGCGTGGTCTGACCCTGGCCCTCCGTTCGCGGGACGAGTTCGCCGCGTTCTTCACCGGGCTCGATCTGGTCGAGCCCGGTGTCTCACTGGCCGCCGACTGGCGTCCGGAGCTGGGTGAGGTCGTGCCGGTCCCCGGCAACGAGCCGGTCCCGGGGTACGCGGCCGTGGCACGCAAGCTGTAACCGGTAACGGGGGCGCGGGGGGGGCGCCCCAAAAAAAGGTGGGGGGGGGCCCGGCGCCCCCCCACTTCCGTCTTCGCGGTGTCGAAGGTGCCGGTCGCGGTGACGGTGCGGTACCTCTCGGTCCGGGTCACGGCGTGTCCGGGGGAGGACAGCTGCTCCACGGGGACCGGCTCGGCGTGCAGCGCGGAGGAGACGAGGTCGTTGCGCGCGGTGCGCTCCTCGTAGCGGTGCTTCTGCCAGAAACCCAGCTTGATCATCGTCGGGATCAGCGCGATCGCGACGATGGTGAGGATGACCCACTGGAGGGACAACAGGAAGCGGTAGCGATGCACCCCACGACGGTACATCCGGGCCGCGGGGTGCGGTGCGGCGGGTACCGGGTCCCGCCCGGTGGCGCCCGGCCGGCCGTCACACCCGGTCGACGACCCCCGTACGGCCCTCCGCGCGGGCGCAGTGCGCGCCGCAGTACCAGTGGCCGTCCACCTCCACGCCCTGCCCGATGATCTGCACCCGGCAGTGCTCGCAGATCGGGGCCATGCGATGGATCGCACAGGAGAAGCAGTCGAAGACGTGGACCGCGCCCTGGGCGTGGACCTCGAAGGTCATTCCGTAGTCATTGCCGCAGACTTCGCATCTCGCCATGGGCCACAGGGTGATCCGTCGCGGGTGCCCGGGCGAGCGGTCGCCGGGTGAGTCGTGCGTCAATCACCCTTTCGTACGATCACCCGTCCGTGAGGCCGGTGTCCCGTCGTCTCACTCGTCCGCGGGCTCGACGTCCCGCAGCAGCTGCCCGAACGCGGCCTCGTCCACGACGGGCGTGCCGAACTGCCGGGCCTTGACCGTCTTGGAGGTGCCCGAGTCGGGGTCGTTGGTCACCAGCAGGCTGGTCAGCCGGGAGATGCTGGACGCCACGTGCAGCCCGCATTCGGTCGCCCGGTCCTCCAGCAGCTCCCGCTCGGTGGAGGTGTCACCGGAGAACGCCACCCGCATGCCCTGTTTGAGAGGTTTGCCGTCTTCATAGCGGCCCGGGTTGGGATAGGGGCATACAGGCTTTTTGCGGGAGGGGCGCCAACTGCCGGGACGGTAGCCGCCGTAGCCGGGGGAGGGCTGCCGGGGCACCGGCGCGTCCGACCACTCCGTCAGCGGGCGGCACTCCAGCAGCGGCAGTCGTACGCCGCCCGCCGCCGCGGCCCGCAGGCTGGGCCGGAACGCCTCCGCGAGCACCCGCGCGTCGTCCAGCGCGTGGTGCGCCCGCTGCTGCACCACGCCGAAGTGCGCGGCGAGCGACTCCAGCTTGTGGTTGGGCAGCGGCAGCCCCAGCTCCTTCGACAGCGCGATGGTGCACAGCCGCTGGCGCACCGGCGCCCGGCGCTCGGCGCGCGCGTACTCCCGCGCGATCATCTGCCAGTCGAAGACCGCGTTGTGCGCGACCAGCACCCGGCCGTCCAGACGGGTGGCGAACTCCTCGGCGATGTCCGCGAACAGCGGCGCGCCCTGAAGCACCTCGCTCGTCAGACCGTGTATCCACACGGGTCCCGGATCGCGCTCCGGG
>NZ_JBEOUD010000040.1:0-81666 GCF_040303865.1 Streptomyces sp. NPDC094034
CCAAGTACGTCCAGTACATGGGCGATCCTCCGCCTTGCGATGCACGGCACCAGACGCCGCGGGCTTATCCGCGAAGATCGACCGGACAGGACCTAACCCCGGGGCACCGGCCGCCCACCCGCCCGGGTCACGCGAGGCTCACTCCTGGGCGAACCCAGAGGCCATGCCGCGTCCCAGGAATCAGGACTCGACCTTCTTGCGCGCCCGGTAGGCCGCCACATTGGCCTTGTTGCCGCACATCTCGTAGGAGTGCCACCGCTGGGTACGGCTGCGCGTAGCGTCATAGAACGCGTGATGGCAGGAACTGTTGTCGCAGATGCGGATACGGGACCACTTGTCCGCCGTCATGAGATCGGCCACCGCGCGGGTGATACCGCCGACAACCGGGTCACCGCCCACCTGCCGCAGCCGCACCTCCCCCTGCCCGGAGAAGTCCTGGCGCAGGGTGACCGAGGACGCGTACTCATTGAGTTCGGCCAGTCGGGCGTCCGCTTCCGTTTCACTCTGCGGCCAAACCATGCCCAGGAGGACCGTGCGCAGTCCGCGGATCAGATCGATGCGCTCCGACGCCGGCGCAGCCGCTTCCGGCGGGCCGAAGAGGCCCAGGATCACTCCGGCCGTCTCGGGTTTGTCGAGCTGGTCGGGAAACATGTCTCCCGCGCCGTGCGGCCGGGAGTTGAGCAGATTCACGATCATCGCAGCCTCTGGGGGGACCCGGGGCGCGAGGTGCCTTCCTTCGTCTGTGGCCATGTCTCACACCGTAGCACATGGTCTAATCGATGAAGACCTTTACATGTGTCGGTCGTGCGTGTTAGAACCGAAAGCGCGAAGATGGAAACGGCCATTACGGCGGTCGTTCACCGGGCATGAGGCGACGCGTCCGAGCGGTGCCACACGAGGCATCGGGAGCACCTTGAGTGCATGCGACCCCGCCAGTGCACGACCCGGGCACCACCTCCGAAAACCTGAGAGGGACAAGGAAAATGAGCGAGATCAAGACCGAGTTCCGCACGATCGACGGACTGTCCATCCGGTACGCCCGGAGCGAGACACCCCACGAGCGCAAGGCCCTGTTGCTGAGCCCGTGGCCGGAGAGCCTTTACAGCTACGACGCGACCTGGTCGCGGCTGGCCCAGCACGCCCACCTGACCGCCGTGGACCTCCCCGGGTTCGGGCACTCCGAACTCCGCGAGGACCTGATGTCCCCCGCCGCGATGGGCGAATTCATCGTGAAGATCGCCGACGCCTTCGGCCTGGAGAAGCCCCACGTCGTAGGCCCGGACGTCGGCACCGCGGCATCCCTGTTCGCCGCCGCCCGGCACCCGGAAAGATTCCAGAGCCTGGTCGTGGGCACCGGTGGAACCTCGGTCCCGCTGGCCCTGGGCAGCCCCCTGGAGGAGTGGGTGCTCGACGAGGACCTCACCCCCTACCGGGCCTACCCCCCCAAGGCAGCCGTGACGGCGACATTGGAGACCATCCAGGGCTACAAGTTGCCGGACGCCGTCCGCGAGGACTACCTGGCCTCCTACGTCGGCCAGCGCTTCGTCGACCAGATGGCCTACGTCCGCGCCTACCCCACTGAGCTGCCCGTCCTCGCCGAACTTCTGCCCGGCATCCAGACGCCGGTCCAGATCGCCACCGCCCGCCACGACACGGTGGTTCCGCCGGAGAACGCGGAGTTCCTGCACAAGCACCTGCCGAACAGCAAGCTCGACATCATCGACGCCAGCCACTTCGTCTGGGAGGAAGCCCCGGCCGAATACGCCAAGGTCGTCACCAACTGGTGGAAGGCCAACTGACCGCCCTCCGAGGGCGAAGGGACCCGCGGGCGATGCCGATGCCCCAGTGTCCCGACCGGTGACCGTTTCAGCATCCGTCCGCAAAGGACTCGCATGTGGGCATGTCCTGATTAAGACGACCGGTCATCTTGATTAGATCCATGCTGCCCTCCTGCCACAGCGGTGCTACGGCGGAGCCCTCAGCGTGTGCTGAGGGCTCCGCCCGGCGGCAACAACCCGTCAACACTCGTCCGGCCGAACACGGCTGCATAGCAAGGAGATCCACCATGTCTGTGAAGAGCGCCCTCCGTCGCCCCGGTAGTTCCGTTCTCACCCTCGGCGTCGCGGCGGTGGGGATGACCGCGGTGGCACTGGCTCTCACGATTCCGGCCTCCGTCACATCACAGAGTCCTGCACCGAAACAGAAGCCCCCCGTCGTCCTCGTGCACGAGGCCTTCGTGGACGCCTCCAGTTGGAGCGGCGTGATCGGCCGAATCCAGGACGACGCCATCAACCCGGTCGCGCAGACATTCATGGCCGAGCGCGCCCACGCCCGCATAACCGAGGTCGACGCCTCCCACGCCGTCACCCTCACCCGCCCGGACACCGTGACCGGCGTCATCGAACAGGCCGCGAAGACGACCGCCCGCTGACCACCCCCTGACCCGTGACCCGCCCCGGCTGATTCCCCCACAGGGCGGGTCGCGCCAAGGCCGGGGCGGCGCCCCACCCGAACGCGCCGCCCCGGCCGCGACCCGAATGACGGGCGCACCACCCCGCCGCGGGGAACCCCGCGCCCGCCACCGAACACAGAAGGCCCAGACCATGGACATGAAGCTCGAAGTAGTCGTGATACCTGTCACCGACGTAGACCGCGCCAAGGACTTTTACACCGCACTCGGCTGGCGGCTCGACGCCGACATCGCCACGGACGAACACTTCCGCGTCGTCCAGGTGACCCCGCCCGGCTCCCCCGCCTCCGTCATCTTCGGCACCTCGGTCACCTCCCAGCCCCCCGGCACCGCACAGGGCCTCCACCTCATCGTGGAGGACATCGAGGCCGTCTACGAGGAACTCAAGCAGCGCGGCGCCGGGCCGAGCGAGGTGTTCCACGACGCCGGCGGAGTGTTCCACCATGCCGGCACCGATGCCCGCGTCCCCGGACCGGACCCCAAGCGCAGCAGCTACGGCTCCTTCCTCTCCTTCAACGACCCCGACGGCAACGGCTGGGTCGTCCAGGAGGTCACCACCCGGCTCCCCGGACGGCAGGACCCGTCGGTCCTCAGCTTCGGCTCCCCCGCCGCGCTCGCCGCGGCACTGCGCCGCGCGTCGGCCGCCGACCCGCACCACGACGGGACGCACCACACACCCCACCGCTCCCAATGGGACTGGTACGCCAACCAGATCGCAGGCGAGCAGACCGGAAGCAATCCGTCGCAGTGACGAGCGGGCCGGGCAGCACTCACCGGACCGTCCAAGGGCCGTCGGAGTCTTCTCCCGGCGCCGAACGGGACAAGGACGAGCACGAGAGGGAAGAGCGTGAGGATCACATTCGAATCGACGGCCGACCTCGCCGACGCCATGCGGCGGGCCGCCCGGCAGTACGACGATGCCCTGGGCGAGCCCTACCCGCCTGAGATGGACTGGATCGAGCAGTTCGCCCTGCGCATGGCCCGCGAGCAGCACCCCCTGGAAGCGGGTCCCGGCCGCTTTCGGCACCTGCCCGCGCGTATCGCCCTGGACGACACCATCGCCGGCCATGCGTCCACGCCGAAGCAGGGCCCCGACGCAGGACGCGATCACGAACGCGACTTCCTGCTCCACTACAGCGCCGATGACTGACGTCCCGCCCGCGACCGTCGTGATCGATCGCCGGGGAGGTACCGGTGGAGCGGCCGTGGCACGCCGTACCCGCGTTTCCGACCATCAGTGAGGTCTGCCTGCGGCTCCTTGAGAACCACCGGGGCCGATGACCTGGAAGAACCCCCTTTATTCGGGACTTGACAGCGTTCAAGGTGACTGGCCATATTGATTGTGGCGAAGAGGAGTGTGGAACATGCCCAGGCCCAGCATGCGTGAGCAGCTGATCGAGGCTGCCTCCGACCGCTTCCATGAACACGGTTTCAATGGCAGTGGCATCAAGGACATCACCGATACGGCCGGAACTCCGAAGGGCTCCTTCTACAACCACTTCGACAGCAAGGAGTCCATGGCTGTCGAAGTGATGAGCCGCTACGCCCACGGACGCCAGATGCGCATGCTCACCGCTACGGCGACTCCAGCCGTCGAGCGCATCCGTGTGCACTTCGAGTACCTGTCGAAGGACCTTCAGCAGTACGGCTATGCCCGGGGCTGTCTGTTCGGGAACTTCGGGGCGGAGCTGTCCACGCAGAGCCCGGTCATCCGGGAGGAAGTGGCCAGGAGGCTCGCCGTCTGGGAGTCACTCCTGGCCGCCGCCCTGGGCGAGGCACAGGAAGCGGGAGCGCTGGCGAGTCGGGTGGACGGTGCCGTGCTCGCGCGGTTCCTGGTGGACGCGTGGGAGGGGGCGGCTCTGCGGGCAAAGATCACTCGCAGCGGGGCACCGCTCGACGACTTCTTCACGGTGTTCGACTCGCTGACCACCGTGCCGCCTGCCGCCGGGGCGGACTCGGGGAAGGCGTGACACACCCCGACCGGGAGATCCGGAAGAGCCGGTGTGTCGCGGAAGTCGACTGACACCAAGGACGCTCACGGGGAGCCTCCCCGTGAGCGTCCTGCCGTCTTCGACATTTCCGTCATGTCATCGGCGCCGCTGAACCGGAACCAGCCCGTCGTATTCGGACTGACCGGGTCAGCGAGGCGTGAGTTCGCCCGCGTGAATCGCCCTCATCGCCCGCTCGACGTACTCGTCGTTCTCTCCGACCGGCGCCACATAGTCGAGGACTTCACGCGCCGCCTCCTCGCCGAGCGTGCGGGTGATCACCCAGGCCCCAAGATAGTGGGACGCCAGACAGCCTCCCGCCGTGGCAATGTTCCCCTCGGCATGGAAGGGCACGTCCAGGACAGTGACACCCCGGGCCTCGACGTAAGGCCGGGTCATGATGTCCGTGCAGGCCGGCATGTCACCCAGAATCCCCAGGTGCGACAGCACCAGAGCGCCGGAGCACTGCGCCCCGATCAACTGCCGTGACGCATCCAGCGGCAGCATCGACAGCAGCTGTCCGTCGGCGACAACATCGCGGGCCTTCACTCCGCTGCCGATCAGCACGACGTCGGCCTCGGTCACGAAGTCGAAGGAGCGCTGGCCGGTCACGTCGACGCCGTTCATCGACGTGACGACCGGGGTCGGTGTCGTGATGAATGCTTCCAGCCCGTCCCTGCGGCATCTGTTGATCACCGCCGAGGCGATGAAGCTGTCCAGCTCGTTGAATCCGTCGAACGTCACCACCGCTACCTGCATAGCAACCCCTCCAGCACGGTGTGGCATGGTCGTCGTCCAGAATTGAATATGACCAGTCGTATTGTCAAGGAGCACATCGTCAGGGGTCATGTGGCCACGGCCCACGGACCTTTGATCGTCAGCCGGCTTTCCTCCTGTGGTCTGTTCTCCGCAGGCGGGCGGCGGCGGGCGGTGTCCAGGGGGCGGATGAGTACCGTTCATGGCCCACACTGCCCACCGTTCAGCGGGGCTCGGTTTCCAGCCGGCTCGTCTGGGCCTTGAGCCATGCCCTCAACTGGCTGACACGCGCGTCCTGCTCGGGTGACCGGCGGCTGAGGAGGTGGTAGCTGGTGCCGTCGGGGACGAAACCGAAGGGCGCGACGAGCTGGCCCCGCTCCAGATCGTCGCGGACGACGGCGTACGGGGCGATGGCGACCCCGACGCCGGCCGCGGCGGCCTGGAGCGTCAGGTAGAAGTGCTCCAGGGTCTGTTCGGTGGCGGGTTCCGCTTTCCTGCCGGTGATGCGCCGCCAGTCGTCCCACGCCCCGGGTCGGGTGGCGGTGTGCAGCAGGTCCGCCTGTGAACGGTCGTCGCCGCGGGCCAGCCGGGCCGCGAGATCGGGGCGACAGACGGGGCCGATCCGCTCGGTGAACAAGCGGGTACGGCTCGCCTCTTCGGGGAACGGGAAGTCGTCCCTGCGGATCGCGGCGTCGACGCCGTCCCGCTCGAAGAACACGGGGCCGCCGCCCGCGGACAGATGGACGGTGAGATCAGGGACGCTCACGGCCAGATCGGGCAGCCGGGGGATGAGCCACCGCATCAGGAGCGTGGGCTCACAGGACAGGGCCAGGGGACCCGCGGGGGTGCGCTGCGAGATCTGCCCGGCCGTCGCGTCGATCTGGTCGAGTGCGTCCCGGACGACGGCCGCCAACTGGCGGGCCTGCGGGGTCGGGCGCAGGGCACGGGTGTGTCGCTCGAACAGCGTTGTCCCGAGGGAGCGTTCCAGGTTCTGGATCTGCCGGCTCACCGCGCCGTGCGTGACGTGCAGTTCCTTCGCGGCGGCGGTCATGCTCGCGTGCCGGACGGTCGCCTCGAAAGACAGGAGGGAGTTCAGCGGGGGGAGGGACGACCATCGCATGCGTGAACTCTACTCACAGGTGCTGTGAGGATGAATCGCTTGTCCTGCTGTTTTCGCCTCCATGACAATTGGTCCGGTCACAGCTGACGCCGAGAACATCGAGGGGTGGGAATGGCAGTGCGCAACGGCGCCCGCTCGGGCATCGCCATCCTGGCGGACGATCTCACCAGTGCGGGGGACGGTGCCGCGCCGTTTCGCCGCGCCGGTCACGACGCCCGGATACTGCTCGCCACCCCGGCGGCTCCGCCCGGGCCTGGCACGAGCGTGATCGCCGTCGACACCGGGAGCCGCGGACTGGACGAGGAGGCCGCTGTCGGGCGAACCCGGCAGGCAGCACACCTGTTCGCCGGATCCGGGCTGCTCCTCAAGACGGTGGATTCCACCCTGCGCGGTCATGTGACGGCGGAAGTGTCGGCCGCGTGGGCGGCGTCGGGGAGACGGGCCGTCGTCATCGCTCCGGCCTTTCCGGCGGAGGGGAGGGTGACGGTGGAGGGAGTCCAGTATGTGCGGGGCGTACCGGTCCACGACAGCGACTTCGCCCGTGATCCGGTCCACCCCGTGGGGTGCTCGGACCTCACCGCGCTGTTCCCGCAGGCCGTCCTCGCCGGGCCGGGCCACGCCGTCGAACTGCCCCGGCTGATCGGCGACGGCGGCCTGATCGTCTGGTCCGCCGCCACCGACGGCGACCTCGACCGCCTGGTGGCGGCGGTGCCGTATCCCGACGACGTGCTCTGGGCGGGCTCCCCGGGGCTGGCCGCCGCCCTGGCCCGGCGATACGCCCGCGCCGCCGGAAGCACCACACCGATACCGACGCCGGCCCGACGGCCCTTGGTCGTCGTCGGCAGCGTCAACCCGGCGACCCGGCGGCAGTTGACCACGCTGCGGTCGCGGCCGGACGTCGAGGGCGTCACCGTCGGCGGCGACCCGGCCTCGGCCGTACGGACCCTGCGCGGCCTGACGGCCCCCATCCTCACCGTGCAGTCACCCGGCGAACGTCACACGCCACAGACCGCGCGCACACTCGCCCGCTCGCTGACGGCGGTCGTCCGGGCCCTGATCGAGGATCGTACGGTCGACGCCCTGGTCGTCACGGGGGGAGAAACGGCCGCGGCCGTGCTCCGGCCCCTCGGTGCCACGGGTATCGACCTGCTCGACGAACCCGAGCCCGGCGTCGCCCGGGGAACCGTCCTCGGACAGTTCCCGCTCCCCGTGCTGATCAAGGCAGGCGGCTTCGGCGACGACGCCCTGCTTCTGCGTCTGTGCCGGCTCGTCCGGCATCCCCTCACACCAGGAGAGCACACATGACCCCGATCGCCATCACCATGGGCGACCCCTGTGGGATCGGCCCCGAGATCACTCTCAAAGCGTGCGCCGATCCGCGGCGTACCGCGCCGGTCGTCGTCGTCGGAGACGTGGACGTCCTCGCGCGTGCCGACAGGATCGCCGGCACCCGCCTCACCATCCGCCCCGTCACATCGGTCGACCAGGCAACCTTCGCCCCCGGCACGGTGGACGTCCTCACCGGGAACGGTCTGCCGCCCGACCTGCCTTGGGGCACCCTCGACGCCCGCGCCGGAGCGGCGTCCTTCGAGTACGTCCGCCGCGGCATCCGGCTCGCCCTGACGGACGAGGTACGGGCCCTGGTGACCGCGCCGATCAACAAGGAAGCGCTGCGCCTGTCCGGCGTCGCCTACCCCGGGCACACCGAGATCCTCGCCGATCTCTCCGGTACCACGGACTACGCGATGATGATGGCCACCGACGAGTTGCGGGTCGTCCTGGTCACCGTGCACGAGTCCCTGCGCACCGCGATCGACGCGATCACCACCGCCCGTGAACTCGACATCATCCGGCTCACCCACCGCACCCTCCAGCGCGGCGGGCTGCCCGCCCCCCGGATCGCGGTCGCCGCTCTCAACCCCCACGCGGGGGAGAACGGTCTCTTCGGCAGGGAGGACCTGGACATCATCGCCCCCGCCGTCCGGGCCGCGCGCAGCGAGGGCATCGACGCCAGCGGGCCCTGGCCCGCCGACACCGTCTTCATGCGAGCCCGCGCCGGAGCCTTCGACGCCGTGGTCGCCCAGTACCACGACCAGGGACTCATCCCCGTCAAGTACCTCGGGCTCGAACACGGCGTCAACATCACCATCGGCCTGCCCTTCGTCCGCACCAGCGTCGACCACGGCACCGCCTTCGACATCGCGGGGCTCGGCACCGCCGACCACACCAGCCTGCTCACCGCCCTGCGCCACGCCGACCGCCTGTCGGCGCAGGCACCGCACCGCCCCTGACCACCGACCCGCAACACTCCGGGAACACCCGAAGGACGCCATGGACTTCATCTTCATGCTCACCCGCGACGACCGCACCGTCACCGACTGCCTTGAGGTCCTCGACACCATCGACGGCCTCGGTGTCACCCACATCGGATTCAAGGACATCGGCGTCAGCCACGACACCCTCGCCAGACTCCACACCCGTATCAGGGACATGGGCGCCACCACCTACCTCGAAGTCGTCAGCACCAACCGGGAGCAGGCCCTCACCTCGGTACGAACAGCGACCGAACTCGGCGTCGACTGGCTGATGGGCGGCACCTGGATCGAGGAGACCCTCGGCCTGCTGCACGGCACATCCATCGGCTACCTGCCCTTCGCGGGAGAACCCCGCGGACACCCCACCGTCCTCGCGGGCGGCCCGGACCGCATCGCCGAGGACTGCCGCAGGGCACAGGCCGCGGGCTGTGCCGGCGTGGACCTCCTCGCCTACCGCGCGACGGACGCCGACCCCCTCGACCTGGTCCGCGCCGCCCGCGCCGCCACCACCGGCCGCCTCGTCATCGCCGGCTCCATCACGAGCACCGACCAGATCCAGTCACTCGCATCGGCCGGAGCCGACGCCTTCACCATCGGCTCCGCCGCGTTCGACGGCTCCCTGCAACCACACGCCGGAACCCTCCGATCCCAACTGGCCCCCTTGGTCCGCCCGTAGCGGGAGTCCCCGCCGGGAACCCCTCGGCTGAGCGGCTGACGAACACCACAGCGCGGTCCCCTTCGCCGCCTTGGCGGTAGCGGACGTCTGTCTGCCCGATGCGATCTGTCCTCATTGTCCAGCCCCCCGTCCTGTGCGGCGTCGGGTCGTCAGGGGGATGCTGTCGGCCTCGACGATCCTGCCGCCGGGACGCGGACAGCGCGCCCGGCGGCGTGACCCGTACCCCTCGGCCGTCTCTGCGAAGTCCGAGGGGTACATCCTGGGTGCGAGGTCAGCGCAGAGCGCGCCGCGCCGCGTACACCAGCACACCCGTCGTCAGCAGGATCAGTCCGGCCAGCGCACCCGTCGCCGCCCACTGCATGGCGCCCAGATGGGAGTACGGCAGATACTCCACCGACCAGCCGACTATTCCTTCGCGCCGCAGACAGGCCGTCGTGTCCTTCGTATCCACGCAGGTGCCCCAGCCGTGCAGCGAGCCGTCGTCGGCCACGTAGGAGGTGTCGATCTCCACGGCGCTGACCGGAATCTGCGGAGTGTCACCGTCGCCGAACCGGCCGCCGCCCGTGGTCTTGGTCACCGTGTCCGCGAAGATCATCCGCTGTTGCGACCAGGCGATCTTCACGGTCAGCAGGGCGATGAGGGTCACCACCATCGCGGGTAGCGTGCGCCGCATCAGCAGCCCGGCGGCGGCGCCGATCAGCAGGCCGAGCACCGCCAGTGCGACCGTGACCGGCCCCGTGGTGTCGAACCCGCCGGCGCCGGTGAAGTCGGTACCCATGGCCGAGTGGTTCACCAGCGGTGTCCACAGGGCCTTCATGGCGATCCCCGTGGAGAGCGCCGTCACGGCCGCGACCAGCGCGGCCACGCCGAGCTTCGTCGCCACCCAGCTCCAGCGGCCGTAGGACTGGACGCCCACGAACTTGGCGGTGCCGGTCTCCAGGTCCCCCGCGAACAGCGGGGCGCCGATGAACACGCCGATGATCACCGGCAGACCCGCCAGCGCCAGCCCCAGCAGCTCAAGCCGCAGGTACGCGGCGTCGAGGACCGCGATGTCCTCGGCGGACGGTTTCGGCCCCTCGACGGCCGCCACCGCGCTGCTCGCCTCCTGGGCCAGCCATGCCAGACCCACCGTCGTGGCAGCCGCCGCCACGAGCAACAGGAGGAACGCCACCCGGTGCTGGCGACACACCAGCCAGACCATCCCGCTCGGGCCGAAGCCCCGGGCCCGCTTCTTCCGCCGTCCCGGCAGTCCCGGGGAGCGCCCGTCCGACCGGAGCGCCTGTGCCGTCGCAGTCACTTCGCGACCTCCGAACCGATGCCGGGAACATGCGAGTTGGGGCTGATGAGCGGCGCGGAGCCGTCCTGCTCCAGATAGGCGAGCACCACTTCCTCCAGGTTCGGGGCGCTGGCGTCCCACATGTAGCTGACCGGTCCGCCGGGGCGGACCAGCGCGGTGGTGTACCGCTGGTCGCTGTGGATCTGCACGACCGTGTGGTGCTCCAGGCCCGCGGGCAGCCCGCCGGGGCCGGACGGCACCCGGTCGGTGGGCGCGGACAGCTTCCGGTGGACGCTGATGATCTCGTCCACGTCACCGGCCAGCCGCAGTCCGCCCTGGGCCACCAGCAGCAGGTAGTCGCAGAGCGTGTCGAGTTCGGCGACCAGGTGGCTGGAGAGCAGGACGGTGATGCCGCGCTCGGCGACCTCCCCCAGCAGCGCGGCAACCGTCTGCCTGCGCACCAACGGGTCCAGGTCGGCCAGCGGCTCGTCCAGCAGGACGAGGTCGGGGCGCTTGCCCAGGGCCACCGCGAGGGCGACCCGGGTGCGCTGGCCACCGGACAACCGTCCCACCTTGGCGTTGAGCGGAACGGAACCCGCCCCCACGAAGTCCTCGGCCAGCTCCTGGTCCCAGCGCGGGTTCAGCTCACGGCCCAGCCGCAGCGTCTCGGCGACCGTGAAGCGCGCGAACAGCGGCTTCTCCTGTGGCAGGAACGCGACGCGCTGCCGCGCTTCCACCCCGCCGGCCGGCTCACCGAAGACTCTGGCCTCACCCGCCGACGCCCCGCGCAGCCCCGCGACGATCTCCAGCAGCGTCGTCTTGCCCGCTCCGTTCGGACCCACGAGTCCGCACACGCGTCCGGCGGGCAGCCGGAACGTCGCGTCGCGCAACACCCAGCGGCGCCCGTACTGCCGTCCGAGACCGCGTACCTCCAGGGCGGTCCGCCCCGTGTTCAACGTGGCCACCTCTCCTGCCAACCCGCTCATTTCCGTCCCCCGTGCCGCTCGTCCGTACCACTGCCGGCGGTACCCTCCGTCGTCCGCCGGCGCTCCTGAAGCGCCAGCTCGACCAGGTCCCGCACGTCCTCCTCCACCAGACCCGCGGCCAGCGCCCGCCCGGTCCACTCCGCCAGTTCGACGTACAGCGGCGACTCGACGGCGGGCGCGTGGCTCCGGTCCGCTGCCGTGGCGGCGATGAACGTGCCCACTCCCTGTCGCAGTTCCACCACGCCGTCCCGCTCCAGCTCCCGGTACGCCTTGAGCGTGGTGTTCGGGTTCACCGCGCAGGTCTCGGCCGCCTCCCGAGCGGTCGGCAAGCGGTCACCTGGCTTCAACGCACCTGCTCTGACCGCCCGTTTGGTCTGCTCGACGATCTGCTGGTACGCCGCGACGCCACGGCGTCTCTCGATGTAGTACCGCATCTACCTCACCGCTAGTCCACTAGTTAAGTAGCTCAATATTGGAGAGGAGTATGGTCGGGTGTCAAGCGCGATCGCGAGTCGAGCGCCCGTGGGCGGACGGCCCGGAGGCACGCACAGGTGACGGGGCTTCGGCTGAGCAGGCATCGAGTGACGCGGGAATCGCCTGTCTGGATTCCCTGCTCGTCGAGGTGTGGCCCGCGTCAGCACCACAGGTCAAAGAGATCGTTTGTCAGCACCGACCCCAATGCGCCCGTCATTGTGGGAGGGGCGCCCGTTGAGTGATGGGTGTAGTGGGTGACGACGGAGCCGTCCGAACCGGTCAGCGAGGTGCGGTTGCCGCGTACGTCGAATTGCTGGTCGATCTGTGAACCGTCCGGGCCCGTCCACCGTGTAGGCAGGTGCAGGTCGTTGTACTCGATGTGGCTGACGGCTGGCCCTACTCGTTCGTGGCCGCGTTGGATACGGGCCCGACCTCGTGGTGCCAGATCCTGGACGCACTCGTCTGGCTGTGGGCGTCGTCGGCCACCGGCCCGTCGAGCCTTGACGTCGATCTGCGCCGGCAGGCGTTCCTGCGCAGATTCGACCATCGAGCACGGGTTCCGGTTGATCAAGCAGACGCTGGGCTGGACCCGCCCGAAACTCCGCACGCCCAAGGCGGCGGACCGGTGGACCTGGCTGATCACCGCCGCCCACACCCAACTCCGCCTCGCCCGGCCGCCGGCCGCTGACCTCCGCCGCCCCTGGGAGAAGCCGGTCGAGCCCGGCCGGCTCACCCCGCCCGGGTCCGCATGGGGGTTCAGGAACCTCCGCCCCAACTTGCCCTGTCCGGCCCGTGCACCGAAACCCAACCGGCCCGGCCCCGGACGACGACCCGGCTCGAAGAACCGGCAGCCCACCGCCCACTACGACGTGGGCAAAACAGCCAGGCGGCCCGAGACCATCGCCGAACGCAACCAGGCCAGACCCTGAAGAACAAGCTTGGCTTGTCGTTTAACGTTCGGCCACTTCGGCATCGGAGGCTATCGATGCCCGCAGGATGTGTAGCCATCGCTGGCAGATTTCGTGGGTTACTGGTTCGAACAGCTCGGGCGTCGAAATCTCGAAGAGGAACTGGGTCAGCAGGTCCTGGTGTCCGTCCTCGACTTGCACACGGTCCTCGAAGTGCACGGCCTGCGCCCAATCGGTGAGTTGGCCGGAGCTGGCGAGTCCAGTGGTGACCTTCTCCACGGCAGCCACAGCGTGGTCACGACGGAAGATGACAGCCGATGCCGGTTCGCCTCGCCGGGCATTGCTGATGAGTCCGGAGAGCTCACCATTCCAATGAACCAAGTCATCCACGGGCTGGCGTGTGTTCGCGTCCACGCTGCCCATCCTGCCTGACCGTGTGGGCTTCGGGCAGTGGCGGCCGCAGTCAGCTCGGAACGGGTATCACACGGCGGGGATTGGCGCCGACCCTGTGATGGGCGGGCCTCTTGTATGTCTCGCCGGTCGCGGGGACTCTGCCGGCGGCATGACGAATGGCCGAGCGTCGGTTCTTCGAACCCGGTGGCCGGCCTGGGCCAGGGCGGGATTTGGGTGCGCCGGCCGAGGTGCCGACCTTCACGCACAGGTTCCTCAACCCCCGCCGGACGCGTGCGGGTGTCAGTTTGTCCGGCTCGGCTGGCTTCTCCCAGGGTCGTCGGAGGCCGGTGGCCAGTGGGCGGGCGATGCGCGGAGCGTCGTATCCGGCGTGTCCAGCACGACCAGGACCACGGGATCACCGCGAACGCGTCCTGCGGGACGCCCTGATGCCCAAACTCACGACCACGGCCTACGCGCTGATCCACTGGCCCAGCGCCCCGCCCCCGGCGGCACTGACAGGCACACCGGTCGGGTCATTGCCCCCGATCATCCAGGTTCGCGATGATCCTCTCAGCGATGGTGCGCAGTTGCGTGACTTCGGTCGCGGTGAGTCCGGAGAGCACAGTGTCACGGGCGAAGGCGTCCTGCAGCGGCAGCACTCGCTGCACGAGGTCGAGACCACGACGTGTGAGGACGGCCTGGTAGGCACGGCCCTTTTCGGGAGTGTCCTCGCGGCGGAGGAATCCGGCGGCCTCCAGTGAGCGGAGTGCGTGTGACAGCCGACTCTTGTGGAACCGTAGCGCCCGACTCAATCGGGTGAGGCCCATCGTGTACCGATCCGCGCCGGCGAGCAACGCGAGGATCTTGAAGTGGCTGTGCGGGATGCCGGCATCGTCCTGCGTCTTTCGCTCAAGCTCGGCTTCGACCAAGTGCGCGAGAATCACCAGTGACTGCCAGTTCTCCCGCTGCTCGCGCGACACGCGGGGCGTGGCGACCTCGACGGATTCGGCACGAGGGCGGGCTCGCCTTCGCCCGCTCGGCCGCGGCGATCGCCGCGATGTGAGATCAGACAATCGGTCATCCACCTCTCCCGGCTTGTCAATCGGCCAAGCCTTCGTACTGCGGGCCCTCTGGTGAGTTGTGGGTTCAACTCACTAACACAACCACCCTGCCGAGGGAAGTCTAGCCATGCCAACTGAGCTGTCCCGTGACCGGAACAGTGCGCTCGGCCAGGCGCACTGGGCCGAGGGCCGGCCCCACGTCCTCAGCGGACGCCGTCCCCACCGGGCGGACAAGGACCAGCCGCGAAAGGTCGTGACCTTACGCCGGGAGTACGACGAGCTTGCCGCCCAGGTGCCCCGACTGGCTCACCGCCAGTGCCGCCGCAACCTCGTCGAGGGGGTAGGTACCGGCGAGGGGGATCCGCAGCCGTCCCGCCTCCATGAGAGCGAGGATGCCACCGAGCACTTCCGGGCCCCCCGCTCCCGGCTCTGTCATGTGCACCTGGATTCCGGTGTCCGCGGCGCCGAAGGCCACGAGTGAGAGGACGCGTGTCGGACCGCCGGCGAGTTCGATCGAGTCCGGGATCTCACCGCGACCGGAGGCGTCGAGGACCGCGTCGACTCCGTGGGGAGAAATCGCTCGTACGCGGTCGACCAGGCCCTTGCCGTAGGTGACCGGTTCCGCGCCGAAAGAGCGGAGTTGTTCATGGTTGCGCTCACTCGCGGTGCCGATGACACGCGCACCGCGAGCAACGGCCAGCTGCACAGCGAACGTACCCACGCCACCGGCCGCGCCATGGATCAGCAGAGTCTCCCCCGTGGAGATCTTCAGCTTGTTGAGAACCTCCCAGGCGGTGATACCCGAACCGGCCAGGGTCGCGGCAACCTCCCATGGGACGGAGGTCGGCTTGGCGACCAGTGCGGCGGGGTCAGCGAGCGCCGACTGCGCGTAGGAGGGTGTAAGGGAGGCTCCCAGCACTTCGTCACCGATGCCGAAGGCGGTCACGCCCTCGCCCACCTGGTCGACCACACCGGCGACGTCGGAGCCGAGGCCGCCCGGGAGATCGAGGGGCATCACCTGGCGCATGGAGCCGTGCAGGATCTTCCAGTCGATCGGATTGACGCCCGCGGCGCGCACCGCGAGCCGTACCTGCCCGGGACCCGCGGTGAGCGGCGGAACATCGAGGATACGCAGCACGTCAGGGGTGCCGTACTCGGAGAATCGCACTGCGAGGGACATTTACTCGACTCCAAGATCTTGGGTGTTACATGCGGGAAGCGGGCACGGCCGTGTCACTGACCGCGGGGTCCCGCGTGGTCGTCACTGACCGCAGGGCCCCGCGTGGTCGCAGTACGGCTGGAGGCGGCTCTGCCCGCAGCCGCACAGCACGACCCTGGTCTCGGCGCGCGTGCCTTGCGGCGTGTCCACACTCAGCTCCCCGCGCACAGTCAGCTGTCCGGTGGCACCGCGGGTGATCGTGGTGGGCCGGTCGGGGGTTTCCGTCCCGGCCTTCACGAGTTCGTACTGGAGCGCGCCCGAGGGACAGCGCCGCACCACCTCCGCCAGGCGCTCGGCCGTGGTTTTCTCCGGCTGGATCCACGGTCGCTTCGTCGGGTCGAACACCTCGGGCAGGCCATTGACGCATTCGGCGGCGTGGAGGCAGCGCCTGGCCTCGAAGGTCACCGTGATCGACTCCGTCTGGTATGCCTTCTGCTCGGATTCGCCGCTCATGCCCGCCTCCGTTCCTGCCGTGCTCGGCTTGTCAGTCACTGACCTTGCTGCGGGACTGGTACAGCAGGTCCTGGTACTCGGGGTGCCGGATGATCCAGCCCGCGAAAAAGGGACAGGTGGCCAGCACCCGCAGGTTCGCGGCGCGTGCCTCGTCAAGGGCTGTACGGACCAGCGCGGACCCGACTCCCGCTCCCTCGTACTCCGCCTCGACCTCGGTGTGCACGAACGCGATGAGTTCCGTCGTACGGATGTACTCCGCGACACCCGCCACCTTGGACGCTCCATCGACACGGGCCTCGTAGCGCATCGCCTCGGGCACGTCGCTCACTTCGACCGTCATGTGTCCTCCTTGTGGGGTCTGATCCCGCTCGACTCAGCGGAATCCCGTCAGCCAGGACATCACCCTAGCCGCACTAGGTTGATGCATCAACTTAACCCCCCACCTTCCGGCGCGCGCATCAGGGCCAGGCGTGAACGGGGACGTGTTGGTTACGGCGGACGCGGCCTCACCGCGGGTTGTATCGCCGCCACCACCAGTAGATGAGCTATCAACGATTTCGTTAGACTGCCCCCATGGACGCACCGCCGCGCTGGCTCGACCCGGAACAGAAGGCTGCCTGGGACAGCTTCATCCGAATGCAGGAGACACTCATCGGACGACTGTCCCGACTCGTCCAGGCCGACTCCGGAATGTCAGCCTCCGACTATCTCGTGCTCGTCGGCCTCACCGAAAGGGGCAACGGGCGGATGCGCTTCCTGGATCTGGCCAAGATCGTGGAGTGGGAGAAGAGCCGGATGTCCCACCAGGTCACGCGGATGGCGAAACGCGGGCTCGTGGCCAGGGAGGAGTGCCCCGACGACGGACGCGGAGCATTCATCGTCGCCACCCCGGCCGGCTACGAGGCGATCAGAGAGGCCGCACCCCAGCACGTCGAGCACGTCCGCCGCCTGTTCATCGATGCCCTGACCCCGAACCAGCTCAGCACACTCGGCCGGATCTCCCAGCGCGTCCTGGACCACATGGAGAAGCAGCCGGACTGACCGGACCAGGGGACGCGAGGATCACGCCGAGGACGGCCGCAGCAACGCACACGGGGCTTCCCTCCACTCCTCCCACGCCAGGACTGGAAGGGCGCAGGGTCGGCTGAGCTTTCAGTTGGAACACTAGGACAACATGGTTGATCTGACAACTTCTGCTGATCAGGACAGAAGGAACCGCACCCTGCGTCACGGCTAGGTCCTGTCCGGTCGATCTTCGCGGATAAGCCCGCGGCGTCTGGTGCCGTGCATCGCAAGGCGGAGGATCGCTCATGTACTGGACGTACTTGGGCGACTCCGACAACGCGGCGAGGTGCGGTGCCAGGCGTCGCGGGCCCGCGAAGACCGACCGGACAGGACCTACAAGGGATCCGGCGTCCTCGCCGAGTAGCCACATCAGCTCAGCATCGGATTCCCGCCGACGGTCGGGTCGTCCGGCACCCAACGGCGTCAAGTCCCGTCCTGGAACGATGAGGTGAAGGACCGGTGCGACAAGAGCGATGAGACCGGGCTGCCCAACCTGCCGTGTCTACACCATGGTGTTGCCGTTGACGGATTCCTCGGCTGAGACGATGTCCTGGACGACGTCCCAGTGTTCCACGATGCGTCCGTTGTCCAGCCGGAAGATGTCGACGATGGCCACGGGGTTCGGGGCCCAGCCGTGGACGATGCTGTGAGTGAAGACCAGATCGCCCTGGGCGGCGATCCGCTGCGGCTCCCAGGAGAAGCCCTCCAGGTGGGGAACGACATCGCGCAGGGTGTCGAGCCCATTGGGCATCCGCGGGCTGTGCTGGATGTAGGGCTCAGCCCAGTATCGGTCTATCGCGGTGAGGTCCTTGTCGGCGAACAACTCCCGCATCGCGGTGAGTACGATGTCGACGTTGCCTTTTGCCTGTTCGTCCTGCCCGGCGGCGTACTTGGCCATGGTCAGGCCTCCTTGATCGTTCCGGTGAAGTGGTAGAGCTTGCCGTCGACGGTCACGTTGGAATACAACGTCCCGTTCTCAAAGTCCTCCAGGTGCGTCACCGTGGCTCCACTCGCCTCGGTCCAGGAGTTCAGGTAGACGCCTTCGCGGATCTCCCGCAGGTTCAGATCCACCGTTTCTGCGTGACCGTCAGGGGCGAGCCCCGCACCCTGCACTACCACGAAGCTGCCCTGGGTCGGCGAATCGAAGGTGAATCGCACCTTCAGATCGCCGAGGTCGAAGTGGTAGCTGCGGCCGGTCAGTTGCTTGGTCATGACACGTCCTCCTCACAGAGGATCACATCCTCGATGGCGAGTTGAATCCTCAACTCACGGTCGACGTTTACGCAAGCCTCCTGAGACATGGAACACACTCAAGCGCCGGTGGAACGCTTGCGGAGCCGCTCACGTCAGACGGTTGGACCACGCACCGAGCCCGGTCGGAAGATGTCGACCGGAGGGGCGACTCCGGTCGGCGAGCTGCCCGACCAGCCCCCCGTCGGCCCCGTTGCCGACCATGCACCAGTTCACTGACGTGCAGCTTCACCCACCGCACCACTACCTAGTTGACACATAAACCATCGGATGTCATGGTTTACGTGTCAACTAGATCGGCGGAGGTGGTGTGGGTGACCAAGGGGACCGCGAAGCAGAGCATCCGGCTGTTCGGTGAACAGACTCCCCTCCCCCGTCCGCGCGCGAACCGCTGACCGGCGAAGACAAGACGCGGGGCCCGACCGGCAGGGTACTCGCGCAGCTCGTCCGGGACGGCCGTCCCGGACGGTCGTCACGGACCACGCACCGCCACACCCCGACACAACGAAAGCGTTGAACGAAGTGAACACGATGGATGTCTCGCAAATCGAGTTCGGTATCGACAGCTTCGGAGACCGGCCCCGAAGCGACCAGGGCGTGATCGTCTCGCACGCGCAGGCGATCCGCGCCGCGGTGACCGAAGCCGTACTTGCCGACGAGATCGGTATCGACGTTGTTGCGTTGGGCGAGCACCACCGGCCCGAGTACGCGATCTCCAGCCCTGAGACAGTGCTGGCGGGCATCGCGGCAGCCACGAAGCGCATTCGGCTCGCCTCGGGCGTGACAGTACTGTCCTCGGACGACCCGGTACGAGTGTTCCAGCGGTTCGCCACGGTCGACGCGCTCTCCAACGGCCGCGCCGAGGTGATCCTCGGACGCGGTTCCTTTACCGAGTCGTTCCCCCTGTTCGGGTACGACCTCAAGGACTACGAGGTGCTGTTCGAGGAGAAGATCGACCTTTTCCATCGGCTCCTGGACGAGAAGCCGGTCACCTGGGAAGGCACCACGCGCGCCGCCCTGCACCATGCGGACGTGTACCCGAAGACCGATTCGGGACGTCTCAACACCTGGGTGGGGGTGGGCGGGACACCGCAGTCCGTGCTCCGCACCGCTCAGTATGGCTTCCGGCTCATGCTCGCGATCATCGGCGGCGCCCCTGACCGGTTCGCTCCCTACGTGGATCTGTACCGGCGTGCCAGCGAGGAGTTCGGCACTACCGCGCAGCCGATCGGGACGCATTCGCCCGGCTTCGTCGCCTCCACTGACGAAGAGGCCAAGGAGCTCTTCTACCCTGGGTACAAGGAGATTCGCGACCGAATCGGGGCGCTGCGCGGCTGGCCGCCGCTGCGCCGGGAGGAATTCGACGCCGAGGTGGACCGCGGGTCGCTGTATGTCGGCTCGGTCGAGACGGTCGCGGCCAAGATCGCCCATGCCATCCGGGTACTGAACGCGGGCCGGTTCGACATGATCTACTCCGCCGCCGGCACCGTTTCAGCCTCCGCACGCCTGCGTTCGGTCGAGTTGTACGGCACCCAAGTCATCCCCCGGATCCGCGAGCTTCTGGCCGAGCGGCCCGCGGCC
The DNA here is from genome assembly GCF_040303865.1 of Streptomyces sp. NPDC094034. Taxonomy (NCBI): domain Bacteria; kingdom Bacillati; phylum Actinomycetota; class Actinomycetes; order Kitasatosporales; family Streptomycetaceae; genus Streptomyces; species Streptomyces sp. NPDC094034. The sequence goes on from NZ_JBEOUD010000040.1 coordinate 19,993, forward strand.
ACGGCGGGAGCGGCGCGATGACCAACCCTGTCACCACCATCGGGATCCTGGGGGCCGGGAAGGTCGGCACCGTCCTGGCGCGCCTGGCGGTCGCCGCCGGCTATCGAGTCCTGATCTCCGGGTCCGGTGATCCCTCCAAGATCGCGCTTACCGCCAAAATCCTCACCCCCGGAGCGACCGCCGTGTGGCCGGCCCAGGCCGCGGATGCCGCCGATGTGGTGGTCCTGGCTCTCCCGCTCGGCAAACACCGCGACCTCCCGGCTCCGAAGCTGGCGGGAAAGCTGGTCATCGACGCGATGAACCATTGGTGGGAGGTCGATGGTCCCCGCGACGCGATCCTCCCGCCCGACACCTCTTCGAGCGAAGTCGTTCAGCGGTTCCTTACGGGCGCACGTGTCGTGAAAGCCCTCAACCACATGGGCTACCACGACCTCGAAGACGGGGCTCGTCCAGCCGGCGGCCTCGGACGCAAGGCCATCGCGATCGCCGGTGACTCGCCCGAGGATCTCGCCGTCGTCTCCGTGCTGATCGACTCTCTCGGATTCGACCCCCTCACCATCGGCGACCTCGCGGCGGGCATCCGGCTCGAACCCGGAACCCCCGCCTTCGGAGCCAATGTCGACGCCGACCGGCTTCGCGTGCTCACCGCCACCCCCGCTCCGACAAGACTTCTTGAGCATTCGTGACAGAAGATATTCGTGACAGAAGGGCAGAGCAGCTCGGCCGGACCGGAGAACTGTGCCCGCGCCGCAACTATGCATGGAGGACGAATGCGGCCAATCATTCCCGACTATTTGGCCGAAGTACTGGGAGATGTGGAGTTGGACACGTCGGGAGAGCCGGCGGGATACATCCCTGAGCTCGCGGCAGCGGACCCCGAGCGCCTTGGTGCGGCGTTCGCCATGATTGACGGAGAGGTCTATGGTGCCGGTGACATCGATATCGAGTTCACGATCCAATCGATCTCCAAGCCGTTCATATACGCGTTGGCCCTGTCTGATCGCGGATTCGACCCTGTGCTCGCCAAAGTCGGCGTCGAGCCGTCCGGAGAGGCGTTCAACGAGATCTCACTCGAAAGCGATACGGGGCGCCCCCGCAATCCCATGATCAACGCTGGTGCGATCACCGTTCACTCACTGGCCGGCGCGGAGGACTTGAATCCGACAGAGCGTGTGGAACGCGTGCTCCACGGCCTCTCTGCATTCGCCGGTCGTCGACTGGAGATGGATGAGGCGGTATGTGCGTCGGAGATGGAGCACGCGCACCGCAATCTCGCCATCGCACACATGCTCCGGAGTCACAACGTCCTCACCGAGGACGCAAGGGCCACCGTGGACGGCTACACCCGCCAGTGTTCCGTGCTCGTCACCACGCGAGATCTGGCCATGATGGCCGCGACGTTGGCCAACCGTGGGATAAACCCTCTCTCGGGAGAGCAGGTGGTGCCTGAACCGGTGGTGCGTCAGGTGTTGAGCGTCATGTTCAGCTGTGGAATGTATGACGCCGCCGGTGACTGGGCGACCCAGGTCGGTATTCCGGCGAAGAGCGGGGTGGCCGGGGGTCTGATCGGCGCGCTCCCCGGACAGATCGGCATTGCCACGTTCTCACCACGACTGGACAGTCACGGGAACAGCGTGCGTGGGGTGTCACTTTTCGAGCGATTCTCTTCGGACATGGGTCTGCATGTGATGGAGGTCCCTGCCGCCGCGCGTGCCGTCGTGCGGTCCAACCGTGTCGTTGGCAGCGGACCGAACGCGCTCCGGGTCCTGCAACTGCAAGGGGGCATCGGCTTTGCCGGAGCCGAGAGAGTTGTTCAGGAATCCGCGGACATCTCGCCTGCGGAAGTCAGGGTGGCTTTGGACCTGACAAGGGTCTATTCGATCGACGACGTCGCACGGCGCGTGCTGCTGGAGGTCGCACGGCGGCTGACGCTGGATGGTCACGAGGTCTATCTCGTCGACCCGGAATCGATCATGCCCGATCCCGATCCCGGCGATGGTGGTCGAGTCACAGTCGTGGCCACCGTGGATCACGCCGACCTACAGGCCGCGATCGCGGGATGACGTCAGGGCGGTTGACCGCCCATGGTGAACTTCGCGCCCCACGGCGGGCCGATACGGACGGCGAAACCTCCGATCCGCCTCCGACAACACACAGTTTCCATATACAGATAGGGGCCGGCGTTCGTCTCGTCGGCCAGAGGGGAAAGAAATCATGGGTTACATCACCGTCGGTACGGAGAACAGTACGCCCGTCGAGCTCTACTACGAGGATCAGGGTTCCGGGCAGCCGGTCGTCCTGATCCACGGCTACCCACTGAACGGGCACAGCTGGGAGCGTCAGACGCGTGAGCTGCTGGCCCAGGGCTATCGGGTCATCACCTATGACCGCCGTGGCTTCGGTCAGTCGTCGAAGGTGAACTCCGGTTACGACTACGACACCTTCGCCGCTGACCTGAATACGGTCCTGGAGACCCTCGACCTGGAGGATGTCGTCCTTGTCGGTTTCTCGATGGGCACCGGGGAACTCGCCCGCTATGTGAGTCGCTACGGTCATGAGCGTGTCGCGAAGCTCGCCTTCCTCGCCTCGCTCGAACCGTTTCTCGTCGCCCGCGACGACAACCCCGACGGGGTGCCGCAGGAGATCTTCGACGGCATAGCCGCGACCGCGAAGGCGGATCGGTATGCCTGGTACAAGCAGTTCTACGCGGACTTCTACAACCTCGACGAGAACCTCGGCACACGTATCAGCGAAGAGGTGGTGGCCGGTAGCTGGAACGTCGCGATCCGCAGCGCTCCGGTGGCTGCGTATGCCGTGGTACCGGCATGGATCGAAGACTTCCGCGCCGATGTCGAGGCGGTCCGCGTGAGCGGCAAGCCCGCACTGATCCTGCACGGAACAAAGGACAACATTCTCCCGATCGACGCTACTGCGCGCCGATTCCACAAGGCACTCCCCGAGGCCGACTACATCGAGGTCGAAGGAGCTCCGCACGGCCTGCTCTGGACCCACGCCGACGAGGTCAACACCGCGCTCCGCGACTTTCTCTCGAAGTGACGTTGGATGACTGTCTGTTCTCCTGACGGCTTCTGATGACGCGGAACCGCGTCATCGCTGCCGACGAGAGGCGTGTATGGCGCCGAACTGATAGTGAGGCGCCACACACGCCCCTCAACCACGGGAGGGATACGACATGCCGTGGAGCACTCGCCGGCTCGCTGATCTGGCGGACACGACAGTGAACACCATCCGCCACAATCACCGTCTCGGTCTGCTCGATGAACCGAAGCGCCGGCACAACGGATACAAGCAGTACGAGGTGCGGCACCTGGTGAGTCTGCTGCGCATCCGACGTCTCGCGGAGCTCGGTGTGCCGCTCTCACAGATCAATGACGTCAGCGCCGAAACCGACAGCACACCGGGTGTCCTGCGCGACGTCGACGCCGAACTCCAGCGGCGCATCGAACGCTTGAAGAAGGCGCGGACGGACATCGCCGCAATCCTCCGCGCCCGCGCGCCGGCGGACGTCCCTGCCGGATTCGAGTCCTTGGCATCTCGGCTGTCCGAGGCCGGCCGAACACGAGCCTGATCGCGGTCGACAACGAGAGCGTTCACGGTGTCTTCCCCTACGGCACGGAGGAAGTGGACCGCCCGGTGATCGACTTCCTGCTCGGCGGAGACCGCCCCGCACGGACTATTGTCGCGGCAGGCAAACCTCTGCCCCTGGAGCGGTCCACGTACGAGTCGTGGACGCCACTCGACGAGAACGCCGAACATGCCGCCGAAGCCCCTTTGTTCACAGACCCGACCATCCCGGCGGAGACGGGTGTGGTGCGGAAGCCGAGGAACTGAACGAGGAAGCCGCCAGTGTCCTCCTGCCGTCCGACCTGAAGCGGAGCAGTGACGCATCTTGGTTGATCCAGCGGACCAAAAGGGCTACTTCGACATCCTCAGCGTCGATCGACAGCAATTCACACCACAAGAGAGGGTACCGACATATGGCTCAGCAGCCTGACGAACCATCCATCGAGGCAGGGGCACATACACCCTGGACGGCGAATAGTACTGACTCCCCGATCCTGCCCGAGGACCTCCTGCTTCTGCTCTTTCAACCCGAATCCGGGGTCATCGCGGGCGAGAACACTCTCTTCTACGTGCTCGCCGGAGCTGTGCTCGCGGACCTTGCCCTTCACGAATCCGTGGCGATGACGACAACCCGGACCGGGTCCGTCAACGTGGAAGCCGTCCGGGAGAAGGCGCCACCGTCGGATGAGATCCTGCTCTCCGCCTGGGAGTACGTGTCGGAGAAACCGCGTGGCGTACAGACGGTGCTCGCCGCGATCGGTCCGAGACTCCGTCACCCCCTGTTGGAACGCCTCATCGCACGCGGCGACATTCGCAGGGAAAACCGCAAGGTACTCGGTTTCTTCAACACGACCGTCCTTGAGGACAGTCAAAACGGCCGTCGGGCCGTGCTCCTCAAAGAAGTCCGTGACGTCCTGGTCGACAGTACGGAGCCAACCCCTCGCATCGCCGCACTCGCTGCCCTGCTCTGGGCGAGCCGTGCGCTCCCCCAGTTCGACCCGTATATCCCCTGGAACACGGCAGTGATCAAACGTGCTCAGGAGCTGGAACACGGCAACTGGGGCGCCGGAGCCACCAGCGAAGCGGTCACACGCACCATGACCGCGGTCATCATCAATAGCGTTATCAGCACAGCCGCCGTAGCGTCGCCGAATCAGTGAGTGTTCTCAGAGTGGCGCTGATCGGGTGACTGGGCCCGGTGTGCTCCGTGTCCTGCGAGAGACCGATCTCGGGCACGTCCTGGCCGACGGGACGCCCGCCGAGTGCGACGACGTCGGGAGATGACCTATGCGCGCTCGACCAGTCCTCCACTGTAGGTGGCCGATCGCACGCTGAAGCAGCGGCAGCGGCAGCGGCTCGTGGGTGCCCTCGCTCGCAGTGCTGGTGACCGCACCCCCCGGGCCGACGAACGGGCCGCCGGAATCCCCGGCGGCCCGTTCTCGAACGGCTGCGATCGGCCTCCGTCACCCAGCGGTGAGAGCTGCCTCGCCTTCGGTGGGCGTGGCCAGGAGTTGCATCTCCCAGGCGAAGGCCACGCCGCTGGCGCCGCCGTGCTGTGCCTGGACCTCGGCGGCACCCGGCACGGTCTTCTCGCGGGCCCAGTCGCGCTGCCACTCGCCCAGTACGGCCATCCAGGTGATCGGGACCACGCCCGCCTGGATCATGCGCTGCACCGCCATGTCGTGGGCCTCCTTCGAGACACCACCCGACGCGTCGGTGACGACGAAGACCTCGAAGCCCTCGCCCGCCGCCTGTATCGCCGGCATGGCCACACAGATCTCTGTCCAGAGGCCGGCGATGATCAGCTTCTTGCGTCCTGTCGCCTTGACGGCATCCACGACACGATCGTCCTGCCAGGTGTTGATGAACGTCCTGTTGATCGGCTTCTGCTCCGGGAACACATCCTGCAGGCCCTGGACAAGAAGGCCACCGCGCTCCTCCAGAACGGTTGTCAGAATGGTCGGAACCTCGAACACCTTGGCGGCCTTGGCGAGCCCGACGGCGTTGTTGATGACCATCGTCGGTTCGTGGCTGTGCAGGTTGGCGACCTGGAAGGGCTGGTGGTCGATGAGGGCGAGCACGCTCTCCTCGGGCGTCAGCAGCGCGCCGAGTCCGGCCTTGTTCTGAGTACTCACGAGATTCCCCTTCTGGAACGTTGCGTCCGCGGGTCTCCGGCAGCGCACCGACATCTCGATGCCCCGCGGTAAGGCAGGTACGGGCTGACCGGGTTGGCGACCCCAAAACCATTTGGTTGACGCGTCATCCACACTAGATGTCGGTCATTGATGCGTCAACTAGCGTCTGGTCCTGGGTGTTCAGGCGAGCTGGTCAGGCATGGTCACCGGCGTCCGTGGAGCGCAACTACCCTGCGAGGCGCGGGCACCGCGGACCAACGGCCTTATCCCGGTCGGCCGTTCGTGTCGGCAGGCCCCGCCGATCTCGGCGAGCTCGCAACTGTGCGGCAACCGGGGCCGGACCTCGTCGAGTACGGCGATATGGTCCGCGGAGCCGCCGGGGGGGAAGTCTCCGGTGAAGCCGAGATCCGCGAGCCGGCCTGCGGCCCGGCTCCGAGCGGGCTGCGCGCACGCCGTGAGGGTGAGGACCCACCGGCCTGCGGGCCGCCGTCGCCGTCGGCGGCGACGCCGCCTCCGCGCCCGAGGCGAACCATCCGGCCTCCGTCACCCTTCTGGGGCCAACGTGAGGATGGGGCTGGATGGCCGTGTCTTCGATTGCGGTTCCGGCCGCTGTGCCTACGTTGGGCTTGTGGGTCGCGACTTGTATCTGGCGGAGCTGCTACGTCGGCCGCTGTTGGGTAAAGGCGGTGAGACGGTGGGCCGTCTCTCCGATGTCATCGTGCGTCTGCGGGGCCGGAATTACCCACTGGTCACGGGTCTTGTGGCACGGCTGGGCGGGCGGGATGTCTTCCTTCCCGGGGAGCAGGTGGCGAACTGGGGCGCCGAAGGAATCACACTGACGAGCCGGAGGGTGAACCTGGGCGGCTTTGAGCGGCGTGAGGGGGAGGTGCTGCTTCGTGCGGATGTGCTGGGCCATCGGGTGATCGATGTGCCGGCGGCCGAGTTCGTCCGGGCCTACGACCTCGTTCTGGAACGGACGTCCGAGGGCCTGGTGGTCACCGGCTTGAACACACGGCGGCCGCGGCGACTCGCGCGGCTGTTCGGAGGTGGTGACGGCGAGCACGACCGAAGGGACTGGAGGGACTGGAAGTCTTTCGAGCCTCTCATCGGTCACGCGCGTTCCGCCCGGGTCAGGAGTGTGTTCGGGCGGCTGGGCCGACTGAAGCCCGCGGACATCGCCGATCTCCTCGAAGAGGCCAGCCGTACCGAGTCCCACGAGATTCTTCAGACGGTCCACGGCGACCCGGAGCTCGAAGCCGATGTGTTCGAGGAACTGGAGCCGGATTCGCAGATCCGTCTGCTCCGTGAGCGGTCCGACGCCGAGATCGCGAAGGTGATCGCCCGGATGCGCGCCGATGACGCCACGGACGCTGTGAACGAGTTGCCGCAGGCCCGGCGGCAGCCCGTGCTCGACGCGTTGCCGGCCAGACAGCGCGTCAAAGTACTGACTCTGATGGGCTTCAATCCCTCCAGCGCCGGGGGGCTGATGGCCCTGGACGTGCTCACCGCGGCGCCCGGCATCACGGCCGCCGAGGTGTTGCGGGAGGCGGGCGGATCACATGCCCTTCAGCCCGAGGTGCTGACCAGTGTGTATCTGATCGGCGAGGGGGATCGGCTGACGGGGGCGGTCACGCTGGTGGATCTCCTGCAAGCGGATGCGGCAGCACCGCTGGAACAGCTGGCGGACTCCGACCCGGTGCGCGTCGTACCGGACACCGACATCGAGGACGTTGCCCTCCTGATGACGGACTACAACCTGCTGACCGTTCCGGTCGTCGATGACGAGGATCGGATCCTGGGTGTGATCACCGTCGATGATGTACTGGAAGTGATCATTCCGCCGGACTGGCGCCGCCGTGGCCACGCACCGCGTCCGCCGGGCCGTCCCGAGCGCGAGAGTCCCACTTCCCCGTGAGCGAGGACGAAGCGCACGAAGGTGACGATCAGCGTCCAAAGCCGCCCCCGACACCGAAGCCTCCCCCCTCCCCTCAGCCCCCTCCATCACCGAAGCCCCCTGCTTCACGGAAGCACTCTCCATCACCGAAGCCTCCTCCGCATCCGAAACTCCCCGACCATGCCGGTCCGCTCGACGGCGCTCATCCGGCGCCGGGGCCCGCTGCCCCGGCCGCACCCAAGTCCCCGGCCGCAAGCCCCACGGAGAGAGGAGAAGAACCCCACCCTCCGCGGAAACCGGAGCAACCCCACGCCCCCGGGCGGTCCTGTCCGCCACGCCGTCCCGACCACCGTACGGAGACCGGGCGCGGGAAAACCGCCCCTCGTCCGGCGCCGCCCGCCGCTGAGGTGAGACGGCCCGGCGCGGTAGCGGGCTCGGCTCCTCCGGACGAGATTCGCGGAGCTCTCGGCCGCGTCCCGAACACAGCCGGTGAGGGCGGCCGTCCCGGCGTGAGAACGCGCATGCTGACGCTGCTGGCGATTGTCGGGCCCGGGCTCATCGTCATGATCGGTGACAACGACGCGGGCGGCGTGTCCACGTACGCCCAGGCCGGCCAGAACTACGGATACTCGCTGCTGTGGGTGTTGCTCCTGCTCATTCCGGTTCTGGTGGTGAACCAGGAGATGGTGGTACGGCTGGGCGCGGTCACCGGGGTGGGCCACGCGCGGCTGATCATGGAACGGTTCGGCCGGTTCTGGGGCTGGTTCAGCGCCGGTGATCTCTTCCTGTTGAACTTTCTGACGATCGTGACCGAATTCATCGGTGTCTCACTGGCCGCCGGTTACCTGGGCCTGTCGCGGTACGTCGCCGTACCGGCCGCCGCCGTCATCCTGATCGCGGTGGTGACCAGCGGTTCCTTCCGCCGCTGGGAAAGGGCGATGTTCGTCTTCATGGCGCTGAGTCTGCTGATCGTCCCGCTGACGCTGCTGTCCGGGCCCCGGTGGGGACAGGCCGCGCACCACTTCGTCGTCCCCGCCGTCGAGGGGGGCGTGACCAGCAATTCCGTACTGCTGATCATCGCGATCGTCGGTACCACGGTCGCTCCCTGGCAACTGTTCTTCCAACAGTCCAACGTCATCGACAAACGCATCACCCCGCGCTTCATCGGATACGAGCGCGCCGACACCGCCATCGGCGCCCTCGTGGTCGTGGCCGGGGCAGCGGCTTTGATGATGGTCGCCGACTTCGCCGTCCGGGGTACCGGCGCACAGGGCCACTTCACCGACGCCGCCGGAGTCGCGAACGCACTGGGCCGGCACGATCACGCCTTGGGGGTGATGTTCGCCGTCGTCCTCCTGGACGCCAGCATCATCGGCGCGGCGGCGGTCACCCTGGCCACCAGCTACGCCTTCGGAGACGTCTTCAATCTCCGCCACTCCCTGCACCGCGGCTTCCGCGAGGCCAAGCAGTTCTACACCTCCTACAGCCTGCTGGTCCTGGTCGCCGCCGCCATCGTGCTCATCCCCGGAGCGCCGCTGGGGCTCATCACGGAAGCCGTGCAGGCGCTGGCGGGGCTGCTTCTGCCCTCGGCGAGCGTGTTTCTCCTGCTGCTGTGCAACGATTCCGAGGTTCTGGGTCCCTGGGTCAACCCTCGGTGGCTGAACGTACTCGCCACCGTCATCATCGCGGTACTGCTCCTGCTGTCCGGAACTCTGATGGCCACTACACTCTTCCCGGCCCTTGACGTCGCCCGCCTCGTCACCTGGCTGGCGATCGCGCTGGTCATCGGCCTGGCCACCGCGGCAGCGACCATGTTCACCACCCGGCGCCGCTCGCCCCCGCCCCGGACACCCGTCATGACGCGCTCCGAAAAACTCGCCTGGCGCATGCCACCGGTCACACTGCTCGAACCCGTGCGATGGTCACCGGGCACGAGGCTGGGTATGACGGTGCTGCGCGGCTACCTGATCCTCAGCGTCCTGCTCCTGCTCTTCAAGGCGGTCCGTCTCGGCAGCGCCTGAAGAGGTCCGCGCCCTCCTGTCCGCGGCCTCGACCAGGACCTCGGCGACATCATGGGGGAGGTCCAGACCGCGGGCGATCCATTCCGCGTCATGGCCATGGCTCGCCAGGACCCAGGCGGCGTACACACGGTTCATACAGCCCGTGTCGCACTGTCCCAGCCGCTCGCTCACCTCGGCGAACGGGAAACCGGCCACCGCCTCGGTGGTAAGCGGCATATCCTTCTCCATGCCGCCCCACTCCGGCCGGGAACGGTGCCGCACCAGGTACCAGTGGCCGCACACCCAGCCAATGCCGATCACGAGCACCACGGCCAGCAGACCGGAAACAGCCACCCCCACCAGCGGCCGGTCGGACGCGGGCCCCACGATCACCGCGACCTCCGCCAGCACGGCCAGCACCAGCACCACCAAAATGGCGATGCCCTCCCGATGCCGACCGAGCCGCGAAACACGCATATGACTCTCCTCCTCCGCCACTCCTCCCACTCCTTCCACTCTCCCGCGGTCCGCCGGGCAATGACTCACTGACCACCCGGGGCACGCGGGCGGCCCGGCGCCCGCCTTCGACGCGCGGGGCGACGGTGTTCGCGAGACGCTGGGAAACAGAAGCGCGCCTGAAGGTGGCGACGCATTTCCAGCTGGAGCCCGAGAGGCCCTGGCGGGGAAGGCGGGCAGTGATGAGCGATTCGGATACGGGCGCCATGGGGCGAAGCCAGGGCGAGACGGCCGGACTCTTGGCGATCAGGCTGAGTGTCAACGCTCAGGTGCGGCAGCTTGAGGTCGATCCGCGGACCTCGCTGCTCGACGCGCTGCGCGAACATCTGCGCCTGAGCGGCACCAAGAAAGGGTGTGACCACGGGCAGTGCGGCGCCTGCACCGTGCTGATCAACGGCCGGCGCGTGAACTCCTGCCTGACGCTCGCCGTGATGCACGAGGGCGACCAGATCGTCACGATCGAGGGCCTGGGCGACCCCGATGTTCCACACCCCATGCAACGCGCCTTCGTCGAGAACGACGGCTTCCAGTGCGGCTACTGCACACCAGGCCAGATCTGTTCGGCCGTCGGCATGCTCACCGAGGTGGAGGCGGGTTCTCCCAGCCACGCCACCGCCGACGTGACCGCGCCGCACATCGCGTTGACCGACGAGGAGATCCGCGAGCGGATGAGCGGCAACATCTGCCGGTGCGCCGCCTATCCGAATATCGTCGCGGCCATCCGCGCCACCGCGGAAGGGAGCCCGCGATGAGGCCCTTCACCTACGAGAGAGCGACGGACGCGCAAGCGGCCGTCGCCGCGGCGTCCAGAGACGGCGCGAAGTTCATCAGCGGCGGCACCAATCTGCTCGACCTGATGAAGCTCGACATCGAGAAGCCCAGCCGTCTGATCGACATCAGCCGGCTCCCGCTGCGGGACATCCTGGAACTCCCGGACGGCGGACTGCGCATCGGCGCCCAGGCGGCGAATTCCGAGGTGGCCGCCGACGCACACGTACGCACCCGTTATCCGGTGCTGTCGGAGGCACTGGTGTCCGGCGCATCGGGTCAGTTGCGGAACAAGGCGTCCACCGGCGGAAACCTGTTGCAGCGCACGCGCTGCCCGTATTTCTACGACACGGCCGCCGGCTGCAACAAGCGTGATCCCGGCTCCGGTTGCTCGGCGATCGGCGGGTTCAACCGGATACACGCGGTTCTCGGAGCCAGCACCTCCTGCATCGCCACCCACCCCTCGGACATGGCCGTCGCGTTGACCGCACTGGATGCGGAGATCGAGCTGCTCGGCGGCGACCAGGAGGTGCGCCGCGTGGCCATCGCCGACTTCTACCGGCTGCCGGGCGGCACACCGCACATCGAGAACGTACTGAGGCCGGGCGAGATGATCACGGGTGTCCTGCTTCCCCCGCCCCCGCCGGGCCGGCAGCGATACCGCAAGGTGCGCGACCGGGCGTCGTACGAGTTCGCGCTGGTCTCCGTGGCAGCTGTCGTCTCGACCGAGCGGGGAACGATCACTGAGGCGAGGGTGGCGTTCGGCGGTGTCGCGCACAAGCCGTGGCGGTCCACGAAGGCGGAGGCCGCGGTGATCGGCCGTCCGGCCACGATGGCCACCTATCGCGCCGCCGCCGAGGCGGCCATGAGCGACGCGGTGGGGCAGGGGCACAACGACTTCAAGATCGACCTGGCCAAGCGCACACTGTGCCGCACACTGGCCCAAGTGGCCGGGGCGAGCTGAGGGGGCGAGATGATCGGGCAAGCTGTGGACCGCGTCGACGGCCCGTTGAAGGCCACCGGCCGAGCCGCCTACGCCTACGAGCACTGGGAGGCCGGCCAACCGCTCTACGGTTTGATCGTCGGCGCGACGATCGGTAAAGGCCGCATCACCGGGATCGACACCGAGAGCGTCGCGAGCGCACCCGGCGTGCGCCTGGTGATGACCCATCTCAACGCCCCCGTGCAAGGCCCTCGGGACGAGTCCGTCACCTTCGAATACTGGCGCGCCCAGCCGGTGCTGACCGGCCCCGACATCCACCATTACGGCGAGCCCGTGGCGCTCGTCGTCGCCGAGACCCTTGAGCAGGCCCGAGCCGCGGCAGCCCTCGTCGAGGTTGAATACAGCGCCGGGCGGGGGCGCTTCGACTTCGCCGCGTACGAGGACCAGGTGTACATCCCGAAGGTGGTCAACGCCGGCCTCCCCACCGACACCGAGGTGGGCGACTTCGACGCGGGGTTCAACAGCGCCGAGGTCAAGGTCGACCAGCGTTACACAACGCCGTACGAGCTCTCGCTGCCGATCGAACCGAACGCGTGCCTGGCGGAACCGCGCGGCGAGGACCTGATCGTCCATGTCAGCTGCCAGATCGTCGACGCCGCGCAGGCTTCGGTCGCCAGCACGCTTCGGATGGCCCCGGAGCGGGTCCACGTCGTCTCCCCCTTCGTCGGCGGGGGATTCGGCTCCAAGCTGGGCATCCATTCCGAGACGATCCTGGCGGCGCTCGCCGCCCGCGTGCTGCGCCGACCGGTCAAAGTCGCGATGACCCGCCAGCAGGTCTTCCAGCTCGTCGGCATGCGCCCCATATCGAGCCAGCGGGTCCGGCTGGGCGCGGGGCGCGACGGACGGCTGACGGCGATCGCCCACGACGTCACCATGCACACCAACCCCGATGTCGAGTACGCCGAGCAGACCGCCGCCACCACCCGCAGCCTCTACGCCGCGCCCCACCGGTTGACCAGTCACCGGCTCGCGGCGCTCGACCTGCCGCGCGGGACGGACGTCCGCGCGCCGGGCGAGGCGCCGGGCTTGCTGGCGGTCGAGTCGGCGATGGACGAACTGGCCGACGCGCTCGGGATGGACCCGGTCGAGCTGCGGATCCGCAATGAGCCCACGGTCGATCCCGAGCGGGACGTGCCGTACAGCGACCGGCACCTGGTCGAGTGCCTGCGCGAGGGCGCGCGCCGCTTCGGGTGGGAGAACCGCCCGGTCACGCCCGCGAGTGTGCGCGACGGACGATGGCTGGTCGGCTACGGCGTGTCGGCCGCCATCCGGGGCCACTTGCAGGGTCCGACGACGGTGCGGGTGCGGCTGGAGGCGGACGGCACCGCTGTCGTCAGGACCGACATGACCGACATCGGCACGGGCACCTACACCATCCTGACGCAGGTCGCGGCCGACGGACTCGGACTCCCGCTCGAACGGGTGCGGATCGAGCTCGGACTTTCCGATCTGCCCTCCAGCTGGGGGTCGGGAGGCTCGTGGGGCGCCACCAACTCGTGCACCGCGGCGCATCGAGCGTGCGCGGCTCTGCGCGAGAAGTTGCTGGAAGCGGCCTGCGGCGACCCCCGCTCCCCGCTGCACGGCCTGGACCCGGCGGACGCCGTGTTCTCCGACGGCAGCGTGGGCATCGGTGACGCGTCCGAGGCACTGAGCGGCATCGTCGCGCGCAGCCGTCCCGAAGGCGTGGAGGCGCAGGGGCAGGTCCGCTTCATGGGCGACGACCCGAATTACACGGACTACTCGATCAACACCTACGGGGCCCATTTCGCCGAAGTGGGAATCGACGCCGACACCGCGGAGATCCGTCTGCGGCGGATGCTGAGCGTGTTCTCGGTGGGTCGTGTGTTCAACCCGAAGACGACCCGCTCGCAGCTGATCGGCGGCATGATCTGGGGAGTCGGCGCGGCCCTCGAAGAGGAGGCCGTCGTCGACCCGCGATCCGGCGCCTTCGTGAACCGGGATTTCGCGGGGTATCTGGTGCCGGTCCACGCCGACATCCCCGACATCGACGCTGTCGTCCTCGACGGGTACGACGACAAGGCCAACCCCCTGGGCGCGAAGGGCGTCGGCGAGGTGGGCATTTGCGGGGCGGGTGCGTCGGTCGCGAACGCGGTGTTCAACGCCACCGGGGTACGCGTGCGCGACTTCCCGATCACCATCGAGAAGGTGCTGCCCGGTCTGCCACTGCTGGTGGATTGAGTGCGTGCAGGACGGAGCCGGGGTCGGTGCCCCGGGGGGGCGATCCCCGGCTCGTCCGAATCGGCCCGCGCTCGTCAAGGACGGACGGCGTGGAAGGTCCAGTCACCGGAGGCGGAGGTGGGCCGGTTATTCTCCTGGTAGTCGGCCGTCACTCGAATTTCGGTGTAGCCGGCCTCGGTCAGGAGCTCCTCGAACTCCCTAAGGCCCCAGAGCTGAAGGCAGAACCGGTGCAGTTCGGCTTTCACCAAGTCGCCGTCACACCACTTCTCGTAGCGAAGGAACTGAGTTGTCCGGTTGGCGACCGGGTCATAGTCGGAGCGCACCGTCTGGACCGTCCAGGCGTACGGCTCACGCTGGTATATCTGGACCGCCCCTGGCTCCGCGTTCATCCGGGGAGCCGCGACATCGAGTATCAACAGGCCACCTGGTGCCAGCGACTGGTAGAAGGATTTCAGGGCTTGGAGGGTGACCGCCCGGCCGCTCAAGTTCCGGATGGAACCCGCGGGCATAATCACCGCATCGTAGGCCTCCGGTCGCACGAAGGTGGCCATATCAGCCTCGTGCAGCGCCGGTTCGGGCAGGCCGCGCTCCTGGCAGTACGTGCGGCACACGGCCAGCATCTCCGGGGAGTGGTCCAAGCCATCCACCAGGTGCCCCGCCTCCAACAGAGGGATGAGCACGCGGCCGGTGCCGCAAGCGGGCTCCAGGACACGCCCCGTGACTCCGCTCAGCGCACGGGTGTAGTACTCGACGTCCCCGTTGGAGTAGCCGATGGGTAGATGGAACTCGTACACCTCGGCGACCAGATCGGAGTATGCCCAGCTCATGGTACGACCTCCTGTTTGTTTTCCTTCGAAGTGTGTGGTGATTGCCCGTCAACTCATCGCATGCCGGGCAAGGTTCGGCCGGCGGCCGACGATTGTGCGCGCGTCAAGCACTCGTCGGCGGTGAAGTCGGCGCGGAGCATCCGGGCCGGTACCCGGCGAACAAAACTGTTGAGTCCGTCGCTCAGTAACAGGGGAATCCCGGACCGGTGGGGTTGAACGGTTCACGCGTGCCGCGGAAGGCAGTCGAGCAGGCGGCCAGCGCACCGGGGCGGAGTTCTTCGACCCGACCGGCGGCAGCGAGCGCTGCCAGAGTCGTCCCACCCAGAATGGCGGCGCCAAGTTCGGTGGAGGACAACCGCAGATCGGCATCAGCGCGGACGCGCTCGCAGGAGACGTCGGCACCCTCGGCGCGCAACCGGTAGCGACCTACGTTCCATGGACAGAAGGTGTCCTCAACGTCGAAGACCACATCCAGCGGGGTCGAGTAGCGACGTGCCGTCAAGGCGCGGTCGACGTCGACCAGTCGTACCCAGAGCCGGTCGACCATGCTCACCCGCACCGACGACGGGTCATTCAGGAGATGGAGCAGGGGCTCATCGGGCGCCCCCTCGTAACACACGTAAGGGAACAGATCAATTCCGATCAGGAAGTGCCAGAGCGCCGCGTACGCCGATCGAGTCGTCGCCACCAACTCGACTACGTGCACCGTGCCCTGGTTGCCCACCTCGTTCGACCCGCTCTTCAGCCGGTAGATCGCATAGCCGGTGGTTGCCCCGGTCGAATCCGCGTGGACGGCGAAACGCAACGATGTGGCGCCCCCGCGCATATGCGGCTCGTCGTACAGCCAGGTCTCCCAGTACCTGTCGGGCCGTTCGAGCCAGCCGACCAAGGAGACTCGCGCCTCGTCGTACGCCTTCTCCAGCAGTGGGCGGGCTGCGTCGCGGTCGAGCAGTCGGACCGTCCCGGAGCGGAAATCGACACCCGGCCGGAAGCCCATCGCCCTCTTCACTCCGCGCATCATGGCCCCGCGACCGGCGATGCCATATCCGAAGCGGCCGTAAATCGCGGCCTCAGAAGCGTTCAGCACAGCGATCGGCTCGGCTCCGGACTCGTGCAGACCAGCAAGCTGTCTGCGCATCATCGCTGTCAAGACGCCTCGACGGCGGTGAGTCGGCGCCACTCCCACCCACGAGATGCCCGCCACTGGCTGGAAGGCACCGGGAACGGTCAGGGACCGGGCCAAGATCGCAGCACCGCCGATCGGCGTATCGCCGTCAAAGGCACCGATGGTGCGATCGAGATCGAGTGTCAACCGTTCATTCGTCAGCTGTGATTCCACCCGGTCCTCGCCATAAGTGTTGGCGATCACGCGAGCCCAGGTCTCGTAGTCGTCGTTGTCGATGGCACGGAGCGGATAGGGATCGGTCACAGCACCTGTCTACCTGATGAACCACTGGAAGGACCAGCGGGCACATCCGGTTTGAAGCAGTGGCATCGTGGGCTCACCACTAGGTCCTGTCCGCGGAGGGCCTGAGCCGTACAACAAACCATGGCAAACCATCCTCTTGAGGCCGCCCCCGGCAGTCCGTGCGACTGCGGATGGTGGAACGGCTGACACCGGATGAGTGTCGATGTCCGAACAGGCCAACCACCAGAGGAGCTTCTGCTGACGTATCGTCAAGTAGGGTCGGAGGCAGGCACACTACGTCGAAGCAGGGAACCGCTTCCCGCGGCTCGAACACAGTCAGGAGACCGGTGATCCTTACTTCCCACATTGATATGAAGAATTCCCCAGATTCGCAGGAGGAGAACTAGCACCTTATGAGCAGCATATTGAATCTGGGAATCTTGGCACACATCGATGCGGGAAAGACCAGCCTCACCGAGAGACTGCTGTACACCGTCGGCGCCATCGATGAGGTCGGAAGCGTCGACGCCGGCAACACTCGCACCGACTCCCTGGACCTGGAACGGAAACGCGGCATCACCATCAAGTCGGCTGTCGTCGCCTTCACCATCGAGGACCTCTCGGTCAATCTCATCGACACTCCTGGCCACCCGGATTTCATCGCCGAAGTGGAGCGGGTACTCAGCGTGCTGGACGGCGTCGTGCTCGTCCTCTCCGCGGTGGAGGGCGTTCAGGCACAGACCCGTGTCCTGATGCGAACATTGCAGCGACTACGCATTCCCACACTGATTTTCGTCAACAAGATCGACCGCCGCGGTGGACGGTACGAGAGTCTGCTTCAGGACATCTCCGAGAAGCTGACCCCGGCGATCTTCCCGATGGGCTCGGTGAATGCTCTGGGCACACGGCAGGCAAGCTTCACCCCCTACGATACCGACGCCCCTGACACTACCGACCGTCTGTTCGCGATGCTCGCCGACCACGATGAAACATTGCTGGCCGCCTATGTGGACAACAAGGCGGCGGTCCCGTATGCCCGCCTGTGGAGCGAGTTGGCGGCGCAGACCCGGCGGGCGCAGGTGCACCCGGTATTCTTCGGCTCGGCCATCACCGGCGTGGGCGTTACCGAGTTGATCGTCGGCATCCGCACACTACTGCCCATGGCGGAAGCCGCGGTGGACAGCGCTCCGTCGGGCACCGTCTTCAAGGTTGAGCGTGACCCAGGCGGAGAGAAGGTCGCCTACGTGCGGATGTTCTCAGGTGCGGTCCGCTCCTACGAGAAGCTTCCCTACGGCCAGGGCAAGGAAAGCAAAGTCACCGAGATCAGTGTCTTCGACAACGGCTCCGTGGTGCAACGCTCCGAAATCACCGCTGGAAATATCGGCCGCATCAAGGGGCTTGGTGAGGTCCAGATCTGGGACGCCGTCGGTGAGCCGAGAGCGACGAACGCCCATCAGCTGCTGTTCTCTCCGCCCACGCTCGAAACAGTCGTCGTTCCCCGGCGCTCCGCCGACCGGGGCGCACTGTACGCAGCACTCTCGCGGCTCGCGGAGCAGGACCCGCTGATCAACCTTCGGCAGGACACAGTTCGGCGAGAGCTGTCCGTCTCGCTCTACGGCGAGGTGCAGAAAGAGGTGATCCAGGACACACTGGCGGAGGAGTTTGGCGTAGATGTCACCTTCCACGAGTCGACCACAATCTGCGTCGAACGAGTGGTCGGCACCGGTGAGGCCCTTGAGGTGATCGGCAAGGAGCCCAATCCCTTTCTCGCGACCATTGGACTACGTGTAGAGCCGGCTCCGATCGGCACCGGACTGCGATTCCGGCTGGCGGTCCCCATCGGGTCGCTGCCCACCGCCTTCATGAAGGCGCTGGAGGAGACCGTTCGGGAAAGCCTCAGTCAGGGGCTGAGGGGCTGGCAGGTCACCGACTGTACGGTCACCTTGACCGAGGCCGGATACTGGGCGGTGCAAAGCCATGCCGCGGACTTCCGACGCCTCGCCCCGCTGGTGGCGCTGAAAGCACTGGAGCAGGCCGGGACCAGGGTATGTGAGCCTGTTCACCGCTTCCGCCTCGAAATCCCGGCTGAACTACTGGGCGCGCTCATGCCGGTGCTGCAACGCTCGCGTGCGGTACCAGAGGTGCCGGTCATGCAAGGTCCGTCATATCTGCTCACTGGTGTCATTCCAGCAGCCCGCGTACACAAACTTGAGCAGCAGTTGCCTGCCCTGACCAGCGGGGAGGGCGTCATGCATTCCGTCTTCGACCACTACCAGCCGGTCACCGGCAAGCCGCCGACCCGACCGCGCTCAGACCACAATCCCCTGAACCGCAAAGAATACCTGCTCAACGTTGCACGACGTGCCTGAAAGAGCGCTTCGTCAGAGCCTCCGAGTAGGCGGCGATGCCTTTCCCAGCGGGTTGTAGGCGACATTCAACTGGTCGAGGCGAGGTAGGTGTTCGCCCAAGCGACGGTGGAAGTCCGCGGGGTCTCGCTCCCCCCTGGACCATCCGACTTCCGCGAGGGCCGCCAGCCGTGGAAAGGCCCGCCACTCAACCAGTTTCGGTGTGGGCAGATACTCGCTCCACAGCTGTCCCTGGACACCGAGGACCGATTCGGGAGGCTGGTAGCTGTACACCTTGGACAACGGGAGCACTCCCCCGATGGCCAATGGCTCATCGGGGCTGTCGCTCTCCGCCCAGTCCAAGTAGGTGTATTCGTACGGCGCGGCGACAACCTGGTGCCCGCCCCGTACTGCCAGATCGACGCGGTCCACACCCTGCCACGCGAATACTGACGCACCGTCCGGTATTCCGAACTCAAGGAGCTCATCCCAGACTGCGGCTCGACGGCCGTGCTCAGCCAGGTGCGCCGCGAGGCGCGCCGACCACCAACCCGACAATTGGCCGGGGCTTGTGAGATTCTCGGCGGACATCCTCTGCCGGGCGACCGAGTTGACTGACCACTCGTCCGAGGGCACCTCATCCCCACCGATGTGGACATGCTCGAAGGGGAAGACATCGGTCAGTTCGTCCAACACGTCTCGTACGAAGGCCACCGTCTCGTCGGCCACGTTGAGCACATGTTGGGAGATCCCCCATTGCCGTCGCACGGGCAGTGTTTCGTTCGGCGCGTTTCCAAGCCGCGGATACGCCGCGATCGCCGCTTGCATGTGTCCGGGCGCGTCGACCTCCGGCATGATTCGGACCCCCCGGTGAGCGGCGTAGGCGACCAGATCCCGCAGCTCACGCTGCGTATAAAAGCCGCCGTGGGGAACATGATCCGTTCGGCCCTCCGAGGCATGGCCAACGGAGGAACCGTCCCGGAAGCCGCCGACCTCAGTCAGCCGCGGATACCGGTGGACCTCGAACCTCCATCCCTGATCGTCCGTGAGATGCAGATGCAAGGTATTCAACTTGTGGAAGGCAAGCAGATCGACATAGCGGTAGAGAAAGGGCAAGGGATGGCACCAGCGAGCCACATCGAGCAGGGACCCACGCCACCCGTGTCGTGGCCGATCCACAACCTCCACATAGGGCAGCCGGTTGCTCTCGGCCAGTTGGCGCAGAGTTTGCACGGCCCAGCGAAGACCAGGCAGTGCGGCGGCCTGGACCTCGACGCCGTCCTCAGCGACCCGCAGCCGATACCCCTCGGTCCCCAGATGCACGTCATTGACCAGAGACAGGCGGATCTCGTTCCCCGAACCGGCTATCGCCAGCGTTTCGCGGACCAGATCAGCGATGTCGGGCGGTGCACTCACTCCGGTATCCGCCCCGATGACAAAGTGGCCGTCGCGGACCTCCATGGTCTCCGGCCTGGGAATAATGGACGGACCGCGCCTCATCGGCTGAGTTTTTCGCGGTAGCCGGCACCACAGGACATTGACACATCGCACAAGTTCATTTCCCGACCGACCTCAATTCGATGTCGTTACCAGTCACGTCCGGGCAAACACTGGAAGACGTGATCGCGCGGTCCGTGCGGAAAGCCGCCATCAGTAGCGGCTCTCCGCACAGCGGTGGCGTGGAACACACTCAGTCAGAGAAATTTCAGTTGAACTGCCGCATGATTGACAGCCAGTCAGTACCGCATGTACCGACTGGCAGGCCCTCTGCGGATCACCGGCGACCGACGGTGAGTACAACACCTGCCCGGGATGACCCGAGCGGCGGATCAGTCAGTAGCAGACTGCGCGTACTCCTCGTAGAGCTCAAGGAGGGGGCTCGATGGAAAGCCGGTGTGCCATGGCTTCGTCTCACCGGTGTAGTGGACGATCCCCTCGCGTTGGACCAGGTAATCCAGGCGGCCTTCGCCGAACCTGCCGAGCCGAGGATTGTCGATCTGCTTGTTCCACCGGCCTGGCAGTTTGGTCCAGGACCCTTCAAAAATGATATTCAAGATGTCCTGGTCAACGCTGCGCAGGGACGATCGATACTGGTGGAACAACCGCATCGCCTGCTCGGTCACCTGCTCCGCTCGCCACAGGTCCAGGTCAACAAGGAGGACACCCGAGTTGAAGTAGCCGGGCGGTTTGGCGCCGTGCTCCCGCTGGACCGCGACGTCGGTCAACACCACCGACCGGTCAGGACCGGCCTCATTGCTGACCGCACCCACCCCGCGCCCTTCAAGGTCGAAGTCGCTGAGAGCCGCCAGGTCCTCCAGAACGAGAGTGTCCGCGTCGAGGTAGACGACGCGGCCCACATCCTTCGGCAGAACCTGTTCGAGATAGAGACGGCCCACAGCCGGGGTAGTGATCCACTTCCTCTGGTAGGACAGAGCCAGGAGGTCGGGGACGGAGTGCAGTGTGACCGTACCGAAGGCGGCCAGCGCCCGGCGTACGTGCTCGCGGCCACTCACACTCAACCCGCCATCGAGGACGTGGAAGGTGACATCACACCGCTCGGGACGGAGGCCGACTTGGATGGATCTGGCCGTCACCACCGCGCCGGACGCATATCCGTCATCAATGCAGAACGCCACGTGCAGGTCCTGATCCGTCAACAGACCACTCCTCGGCTCGCGACCGGGTCGTACCTGACGCTCCACCGTACCATGGCGCTCTTTAACAACATCTGCAACGCTGTCCACACGACAACGCACTGACCCGGAACGGGCGGGTAGTCAGGAGGGGGCAATGGACGGGTGTCGTATGGACCGTCAACCGACGGTATCGGCAGGTGAGTTGACGGCGGAGCAACGGTCCCGGCTCGATGAGGACGGGTTCCTGGTTCTGCCCGACATCCTGTCTGCGGACCAATGCGACGTGTGGAGCGCGGCCGTTGACGAAGTCTGGGAGCGGCAACGGACCGAAACGCACGGTTACACCGAGGAACCCGGAGTGCGCTTCGCGGACAACCTCCTGCGGCATTCGCTGCTGTTCGAGGGATGCCTGCGCGAGCCCCTGGTGCTCGACGGCGTCCGTGCGGTGCTCGGACCGGGTATCAAGTTGTCCCTGCTCAACGGGCGGCGGACCGAACCGGGTTACGGTCTCCAGCCTCTTCACGATCTCCAGCGAGAGCGTGGCCGACCGTTTCAAGGATGCACAACATTCTGGTGTCTCGACGCGTTCACCGCGGCGAACGGGACCAGGGTCATACCCGGCAGCCATCTGACGGGAGATCCGTTCCTCGCCAGGTGCGAGGACCCGCTGCTGCCCCATCCGGACGAGACCCGCGTTGTGGCTCGTCGAGGTTCGGTCGTGATCTTCAACTCCCACCTCATCCATGGCGGTAGCAGGAACGAGGCGGCCACGCCGCGGAGGAGTGTCCAGTGCACCTTCACGCTGGTGGGCAACCAGTCCTACTACGACTGGCGGAAGCTTCCACAGGAGATACGGCACGGGCTCGGCCCGGAAAGCGTCGATCTGCTCGGTGTCGAGCCGAGCGACAGCGTAGAACCGAACTGACGAGGACGGAGCCGTTGTGGTGAATGGATTGCGCGTGGCAGTCGCTGGGTACGGGCAGATCGCCGCTCTGCACACCCAGCGACTGGCCGGTGACGGGCATCGTCTGGAATGGCTCATCGGACGGGTCCCGGAACGTACTGCTGCCTTCGCCCGGGAGTATGGCTACGCACGCCACACGACCGCTCTGCATGAGGCTCTGGCGGACCCGCGTCTTGACGCGGTGGTCCTGGGCACGCCGAACGGGGTGCACGCCGCTCAGGCGGCCGCTTGTCTCGAAGCCGGCAAGCACGTCCTGGTGGAGATTCCACTGGCGATGAGCTACGCCGAGGGCCGTCGGCTGGCGGAGATGGCTCGGCGTACGGGCCTGACGCTGATGGTCGCCCACACTCACCGATTTCATGGGGCCATGCGATGGGTGCGTGAGCGGGTGGTGAGCGGCGAACTGTCCTTTGAGAACATCGTGGCCCGGTATCTCCTGCTCCGGCGGGAGAATGTCGGCTCCAGCGGTTACGTCCGCTCCTGGACGGACAGCCTTCTGTGGCACCACGGCCAGCACGCGGCGGACATGGTTCTCTGGTTGCTGGGAGTCGACGAGCCGGACCGCGTACAGGTCGCCGCCATGGTCGCGGAGCCGGACCCAAAGCTGGGGGTGCCGCTTGACCTCTCGATTCTGCTGCGCACGCGACGCGACCAGTTGGGGACTGTGGCGATGTCCTACAACAGCGATCTCGGCGCCACCTATGACTTCGCCCTCATGGGACGTGGGGAGACGCTGTTCATCGAGAACAGAGTCCTGCGCAACCGCGACGGCGTGCTGTACGAACCGGGGAACCAGGACAGTGGACTCCTTCAGGACCGTGAGTTCATCGCCGCCATCAGGGAGGGGCGGCCGTCGGCCGTGGACGCGGACGCCGTGCTGCCCGCCATGGAGCTGCTACAGCGAGTGGAGGACTCCACTGGCGTCCAAACCGGACGAGGCGGGCAGACCCCATAGGATGCCCACGTTCGCCGACCGTCCACTCGAAAGACTCAACGCTACGTGAGAACAATCAACTTGGGGATCCTGGCACACGTCGACGCCGGCAAGACCAGCCTCACCGAGAGACTGCTTCATACCTGTGGTGTCATCAGCGAAATCGGCAGTGTCGACGACGGGAGCACCCAGACCGACTCGCTTGCTCTGGAACGGGCGCGCGGCATCACGATCAAGTCCGCGGTGGTGTCCTTTGCCATCGGCGATGTCACGGCCAATCTGATCGACACCCCGGGCCACCCGGATTTCATCGCCGAGGTGGAGCGTGTGTTGTCCGTGCTGGACGGTGCGGTGCTGGTGATCTCCGCGGTGGAGGGCGTCCAGGCACAGACACGCGTCCTGATGCGCACACTGCGACGGCTGCGTATCCCCACCCTCCTGTTCGTGAACAAGATCGACCGTCGTGGCGCGCAGTACGAGGGTTCGCTCCGCGCCATCGCCGAGAAGCTGGCGCCGACGGCGATCCCGATGGGGTCGGTCGACGGGCTTGGTAGCCGCGGGGCCACGTTCGAGCCTTTCGGCGCATCCGACGAGGAGTTCGCGTCGTCATTGGTCAACGTCCTCGCGGAGCAGGACGATCGGCTCCTGGCCGCCTATGTGGACGGTGGCACGGCGATCCCCTATGAGCGGTTACGGTACGAGCTCGCCTCGCAGACCCACCGGGCGCTCGTGCATCCGGTGCTCTTCGGCTCGGCGATCACTGGCGCCGGTGTCGACGCGCTGATCGCCGCGATCAGGGAGTTACTCCCCGCGGTGGAGGGCGAGGAGGACGCGCCCGTGTCCGGCACCGTCTTCAAGGTCGAGCGAGGACCGTCCGGCGAGAAGATCGCGTACGTACGGATGTTCTCCGGTTGTATCCAGATTCGGGACCGGCTGCGTTTCGGTAGGGGCAGAGAGGGGAAAGTAAGCGCGGTCAGTGTGTTCGCCGATGGCTCGGCCGACAGGCGGCGGTCGGTCGCCGCCAACCAGATCGGCAAGCTCTGGGGGCTGGCCGACATCCGTATCGGGGACACGATCGGGGAATCCGCGACATCGATCCCGGGGCGTCTCCACTTCGCCCCGCCGACGTTGGAGACCGTTATCGTCCCTCTCCGCGCCGCGGACAGGGGCAGGCTCCAGGCCGCACTGTCCGAACTGGCGGAGCAGGACCCGCTGATCAACCTGCGCCAGGACGACACCCGGCAGGAGCTCTTCTTCTCGCTCTACGGGGAAGTGCAGAAGGAGGTCATTCAGGCAACGCTCGCGGACGAGTACGGAATCGATGTCTCCTTCCGTGAGACGACCACAGTCTGCGTCGAACGGCCGGTCGGCACGGGCGCAGCCGTCGAATTCATCGGCAAGCATCCCAATCCGTTCCTGGCGACCGTGGGGTTGCGCGTCGATCCGGGCCCCGTCGGCAGCGGCGTGACGTTCGGCCTGGGCGTCGAGCTGGGATCGATGCCGCCGTCGTTGTTCAACGCGGTCGAGGAGGCCGTGCACGAGACGCTTCAACAGGGGCTGTGCGGATGGGCGGTGCTCGACTGCGAGGTCACCATGACGCACTCGGGTTACTGGGCACGGCAGAGCCACGCCCACGGCACGTTCGACAAGAGCATGTCGAGTACGGCGGGTGACTTCCGCAACCTCACACCACTTGTCCTTGTGGAGGCGCTTAGGTTGGCCGGTACCAGCGTGTACGAGCCCATCCATGGCTTCAGCTTGGACCTCCCGGCTGACACGGTCGGGCCGGTACTGCGCGTCCTGGCCCGTCTGCAGGCTGTCGTGCGGACCTCTGGAATGCACGGCTCGGAGGGCACACTCGAAGGCGAGATCCCGGCGGCCCAAGTGAACACACTGCAAAAGGAACTGCCCGCTCTCACCCGCGGTGAAGGCGTGCTGGAGAGCGCGTTCGAGGCATACCGGCAGGTACAGGGTGTGGTTCCTCGTCGGCAGCGTACCGACCACAACCCACTCGACCGTGTTGAGTATCTATTGCACGTTCAGCGACGTGTTTAGCCCTGGTGACCAAAGAGTGCACACTTCCCTGCCCCTCCCGGGGGAAACCAGGGAACCATCGTTGATTCAGAAACGCAGTGTGTAATAGGCTCTGGCCTGCTTCCATGCTCGTGCTACCTGAGAGGTGCTTTGCCATGTCTGAGGCCCTGTTACGTCTCTCCGGCATCGAGGTCACTCAATTGGCGGGCGCCATCGGCTCCGAAATCAAGGGAGTTGACCTGCGGGAGGCACTCGACGACAAGACCGTCGCTGTCATCCGTCAGGCGCTGCTCGCTCACAAGGTTGTCTTCCTCCGCGACCAACAGATCGGCTACGAAGACCAGGTGGCGTTCGCTCGCCGGCTCGGCGATCTCACCCTCGGGCACCCCATCTACGCTGCCCCGGAGGGGAAGCAGTTCCTGCGGGAGATGGACTCGCGGCACAACAGTCGGGCCAATCACTGGCACACCGACCTGACCTTCGTGGAACGGCCCCCGGCGTTCGCCCTGCTGCACGCCAAGATCATTCCCCCGGTGGGTGGCGACACCATGTGGGCGAACACAGTGGCGGCCTACACCAGCCTGCCCGAGGAGCTTCAGCAGCTGGCCGACAGGCTGCGGGTGGTGCACAGCAACAATTCGGACTACACCGACGCCACTGTCTCGGCGCGCGACTCGTACATCGAGACGCCGTACGAAGCGGAGCATCCGGCTGTACGGGTCCATCCTGAAACCGGTGAACGGGCGCTCGTGCTCGGCGGATTCGCGCGCAGCGTGGTCGGCTTCGGTCCGCAGGCCTCGCGCGACCTGATCAGGGTTCTTCAGGAGCATGTGACCAAACCGGAGCATACGGTGCGGTGGAAGTGGCGGGTAGGAGACCTGGCGATCTGGGACAACCAGGCGACCCAGCACTACGCGATCTACGACTACGGCACCGAGGTCCGCCGCGCCGAGCGGGTAACCGTGGCCGGCCCGGTACCGGTAGGCGTCGACGGCCGTCCCGGTGTCTCACTGCGGGGGGACACCACCGCCTACTCGCAAGAGCCCGTCGACACTCGTCCCGTATAGCGATGGCAACGTCATGAACAGAAGGATCTCCTGATATGAATCAACCGTTGTCAATCGCTGTCGTGGCTCCGCCCTGGTTCACTGTCCCCCCGAAGGGTTACGGCGGTACGGAGACCGTATGCGCCAACCTGGTGGACGGCCTTGTTGCCCGGGGACACCGGGTGACGCTCATCGCCGCGGGCAAGTCGGGCACCACCGCGGAACAGTATTCATCCTACGATGCGCCGCAGAGTGACCGAATCAACGACGCGATCGTGGAGGCGTACCACGCCGCGGTGGCCGAAGAGGTGATCGCGGACGGCGATTTCGATGTCGTCCATGACCACACGCTGTCCGGCTCCGTCCTGGCCCGGAACAGGTCCATCCCGACCCTGTGCACGCTGCATTGGGACATCGCGGATGACTACCTCCAGTACTTCCAGCTTGTGTCCCGGACGGTGGGCATGGTCTCGCTGTCCAAGGCCCACCAGGCGGCCACGCCTGGTGTCAACTGGCGCGGCTTCGTCCACAACGGCATCCGCACGAAGGACTTCCCCTTCCTCGACCGGGACGCGAAGGAGGACTGGGTTCTGTACTTGGGGCGTGCGTTCTACAACAAGGGCATGCACACGGCAATCGACGCGGCGCGGGCCGCCGGTAAGCGGATCGTCCTCGCCGCGAAGTGCAACGAGCCGTTGGAGCGGGCGTTCTTCGAGGACGAGATCCGGCCGCGGCTGGGCAGCGACACGGAATGGCTGGGCGAGGTGGACTCCATCGCTAAGCTGGATCTCCTCGCGCGAGCTTCCTGCCTGGTCAATCCCATCGACTGGGAAGAGCCGTTCGGGCTGGTGATGGCCGAGGCACAGGCGTGTGGCACGCCCGTGGTCACCTACGACCGCGGGGCGGCTGGTGAACTGGTGGAGTCAGGGGTCACTGGTTTCGTATGCCAGACCTTCGACGAACTGGTGGCTTCCATCGATGCCACCACGTCCTTGTCACCGGCGAGTTGTCGGGACCGTGCCGTTCGTTCCTTTGACATCGACGTCATGGCCGCCGGTTACGAGCGCCTGTACCGTGAGGCGATCGACAACTGGCCGCCGAAGTCGGCCAACCGGTGACAGGATCTACGCTCACCGCGCGTGGGCTGGTCCGAGGCAACAGGCAATTCCTTCGGCTGTGGGTCGCTCAGCTCGTTGTCGCAGCCGTCTCCGGGGTGGGGTCCCTGGTCATTCCGATATTCCTCCTGGACCAGGCCACACCTCTCACCCTCGGCTATTTCCTGGGCGCCGAGACTCTGTCAACCCTTGCCGCCCTCCCGGTCGGAGGGGCGCTGGCGGACAAGTATCCACGGACTCTGCTGGTGCGGCTCGGGTACCTCGTACTGACGGGCTCCTCGCTCCTGCTCGTGGTCGGCGCCGGCACGACCAACGTGCCGTTCATGATAGGAGCCGCGGTTCTGTCCGGCTTCGGATGGGGTCTGTGCCTGCCGTCCACCCGGGCCAAGGTGGCAGACCTCGTCAGCCCGGACCGTATCGAGCAGGCGCAAAGCCTGATCTCGGCAAGCCTGGGAATTCTCGCCACGATCGGCCCGGCGATCGGTGGCCTCCTGCTGATCACGATGTCGCCGGCGTCCCTCCTGATCGGCAAGGCGGTCGGCTTCGTCGTCGCCGCCTGTGTTGTGCCGTCGGCACGCGGAGAGGCGAGACTCGGGACGGGCCAGGAGAAGCTGTCGCTTCGGAGCATGGCGGCCGGCGCCCAGGCCGCCTTGAAGGTGCCGTGGGTAGTGGCGGGCTCCCTCCAGACCACGGTGCAAGTGTTGCTCGCGTTCGCACCGGTGTATGTGTTGCTGCGATTCGTGAGCGAGCCCCGGTACGGAAATGTGGGGCTCGGTCTG
This sequence comes from Streptomyces sp. NPDC094034, assembly GCF_040303865.1. NCBI lineage: Bacteria > Bacillati > Actinomycetota > Actinomycetes > Kitasatosporales > Streptomycetaceae > Streptomyces > Streptomyces sp. NPDC094034. The sequence continues at coordinate 48,181 of NZ_JBEOUD010000040.1, forward strand.
ATCCTCGCCATCTCAGGGGTTGCCGACCTGCTGGGGACCATCGTGGCCGGACGATGGAAGCCCGCGCGCCCCGGTCTGTGGGCCTGTATCGGATTCATGTCCTTCGCCGGGGTGGAACTGTGCCTGGCGGTGAACGTGCCGCTTCCGGTGTTCTGTGCCGCGATCTTCATCGGCACCTTCGGGATCGCTTTCCACGGTGTCTGGTGGTACGCGGCGATCAATCGGCGATTCGAGCCGGAGCTGCGCGGCCGTATCAACGCTCTCGACCAACTGTCCGCGAAGCTGTTCGAGCCTGTCGGTATGGGCTTGGCCATCCCGATCGCTACAGCGGTCGGTGTGTCCACGGTCGCCATGACCGGTTTCGCGGTCTTTCTGATCGTGCCGCTGCTCGCCCTCCTGGCGCCGGGTCTCGCGCGCTACTCCGACGCTCCCCTCACGAAAACGAAAGCACCAGTTCGTGAGGAGACGCCGGTCACGGGACTGTGATCGGGGTTCAGCCCACCAGCCTCCGGTAAACCTCAAGGTAGTTGGCCGCCATCACGCGCGGGCTGAAGCGCTCGCGGGCGGTGGCGGCACACCGCCCACGGTCAAGGACCCGGACCCGGTCCAAGCAGGCCAGCATGGCGGGCACATCATCCGCGACGAAGCCGGTCACCCCATCGTCAACCACCTCGGGCAGCGAGCCGGCCCGGGAGGCCACGACCGGGGTCCCGAGTGCCATCGCCTCGACCATGGACAACCCGAACGGCTCGTTCCACCGGCCGGGCGAAACCATCGCCAGGGCGCCCCTCAGTAGCTGTACCTTGTCCGCACCGGCGACCGACTCGATATACGTGACGGCGGCCCCGTCGATGTGCGGCTTGATCTCCCGCGCGAAGAACTCGACGTCAGGGCTGAACACCGGGCCCGCCAGTACGAGCGGAATCCCCGCCTCCCGCGCCAGGCGGACGGCCAGGTCCGTCCCCTTGTCGGCGCACATTCGACCGAGATGGACGAGGTATGACCCACCGGTGCCGGACCGGACGTCCTCATGGACGACGTCCTCCGGAATGCAGTTCGGCACCGTGGCCACGACCCGCAGGTGCGAGCAGAGGCTGCGCTGGCTCGCGCTGATCGTGACGTAGTTGGCGTCGGGGAACGCGTCAACGAACTTCTCCAGCGGATTGCCACCCGCGGCGTAGCTGTGCAGCGTTGTCACGAAAGGGACCGGCGACAGCGACGCGAACGGCGTCCCGAAGACGTCGTGGTAATGGATGACGTCGAAATCCTGTGCCATGGCGAATGCCTTGCCCGCCTGGATGACGTCATCGAATCTGTCCCACGTCGTCTGCGCGGTGTCGAAGTGAAACGCGACATCGCCCGGCAATGTCGTGGTTCCGACGGAGAACGTCGTCATCTCCACCCCGAGCGACGGCATCTCGACGGCCAGGCTCTCCACGATCCGCTCACTGCCACCGTAGGCGCCTGTCGGGAGTTCGATGTGGGGTCCCACCACCTGCAAGACACGCATGGATCGATGCCCTTCCAACTGCTCTTGAGGTGCCGTCGGGACGGCACCTCGGCTCACTCGGGATTGTAAACACTCCTGAACCGTCGCCCCCAGCTACCATGGGACGGGACCGTCCGCGTGAAAGAAGCCGCCGGTCGGCCCGTCGTCGGGAAGCGACGCGAGCCGCACGATCACGCGGGCCCCTTCGACGACGCTGTGGGTGCCGCGGAACGAGTTCATGTCAGTGGCGACATACCCAGGACTGGCTGAATTGATCTTGATGTGGGACGACTCGGGGTCGCGGTCGAATGCCAGGGCGTACTGCAGGGTGAGCATATTCAGGGCGGCCTTCGAGCTGGTGTAGGCGAGCCGCCGGGTGGCGTCCCCCGGGATGTCCGCAGCGGAACCGGTCAGCGTCAACGAGGCGGTTGTACTGGAAACGTTGACAATGCGGGGTGCGACAGACCGGCGTAGCAGAGGCAGCATGGTGTGAATGGCGGTCACCACACCGAAGACATTGACTTCGAAGGTGTGCCGCAGGTTGGTCGCGGTGACGTCAAGTGCGAGCCCCTCGGCGATCGTGCCGGCGTTGTTGACCAGCACGTCGAGTCGTCCATGCTCCGAGCGCAGCCGCTCGGCGGCCTCGTCGACGCCGGCGGCGTCGGTGACATCGAGCCGGACAGCCCTGATGTCAGCGCCTTCGGCGGCGAGTTCGCGGGCGACCTCATCGCCACGGTCGAGGTCCCGGCTGCCCAGCAGGACAGTCATTCCGCGGTGTGCCAGCTGACGCGCGGTCTCTTTGCCCAGTCCCCGGTTGGCCCCGGTGACCAGCGCCACAGTGCCGCGGTTCATGAGGCCAGCAATCGGCGCATCCAGGAGATCCGAGCACGTTTCGCCGCCTGCGACACAGCCGCGTCGGGTACCCAGTGGTCGAAACTGTGGAAGGCGCCGGACCAGACATGCAACTCGGCCTGGCCGCCGGCCCGCCATAGTCGCATCGCGTAGGCCGCGCACTCGTCCCGCAATGCTTCGACGGAACCGACATCGACAAAGGCGGGCGGAAGGTTCGACAGGTCGGTGGCCCGTGCCGGTGCTGTGTGGCCGGACACGTCGTCGGTGCCTCGCCGGTCGCCGAGCAGGGCTGTCCATCCCGCCAGGCCGGACGCCCCGTCCCAGAGCCCGGCTCGCGCGAGCTGAACGGCCGAGGGTGTGTCACACCTGTCGTCCAGCATGGGGCACTGAAGCATTTGCCCAAGCAGCCGGGGCCCGTCCCAGTCCCTTGCGCGCAGCGCGAGGCCGGCGGCAAGGGCTCCGCCGGCGCTGTTGCCACTGACGATGATCCGCTCGGCGTCGAGCCTGAGCCTGTCGGCATTCTCGCTGGTCCCCAGCAGGGCTGCGTAGCAATCATCGAGAGGCGCGGGATCGGGGTGCTCCGGGGCCAGCCGGTATTCCACGGCCACCACGGTCAGCTGAAGTTCTTCGGCCCTGTCGAGCTCGTCGGCCAGCTCGATGGAGCGGTTGTTCCCGGCCACCATGCCGCCACCATGGGTGTTGAAGATGACCGGGTGCGGTCCTGGGGTGGCTGTCGGCCGGCAGATGATGACCCGGACATCGGGCGCGCCGGGCGGCCCGGGAAACGCGGCTTCTTCAATGTCGAACGCCCCGCCACGCCGAATCGCCTCGTCGGACAGGGTGCCCGCGGTGGTGCGGGCCCGCCGGTCGGCGATCAGTTCGGGGGTCAGCGGCATCGGCAGCTCGTTGAGGATCGCCCGCAGCGGAGCCGCCAGTTCGGGATCCAGTGCGGGCGGGGGCCCCAGCGGGGCATCGCCCGGATACGTGCCGAGTGTCCGGGCGGCGCCCGTGGACCGGGGTTCGGTGTCGGCGTGCGTCTGATCCTGGTGAGTCCGTACGCCGCGCGGATGTGTCAGGTGAAGGCTGCGGTGAAGGCAGCGGTGCTGGGTCTTGGAATCGCTGTAGGGGCTTCGTCCGTGTGAGATGCGCGTGTTGTCGAAGACGATCGCCTGGCCTTCCCCGAGTCTCAGCCGCGCGAAGAACGGGCTGATCGGCTGACTGGCCCACCGCATGAACTCCACACCACGCCACAGGTCTGCCTCGGTGACGTCGGCCGGTACGGCCCACCTGTCGGTTCCGGAGACGCAGTAGCGGCAGATGAGTTGACCGTCCTGGACCGTGAACGCCGGCCCGCTGTTCACCTCGGTGCTGCCGTTGACATTGGCCTGGCGTATCAGCACTCCTGGCGTGGCCAGGGCGGTGGCGGCCGCCGCGTCGGTCATGAGCAGTCGGGCAAAGGCCGCCGAGGCGTTGAACAGCGTAGTGTCCCCGCCCTCGGCCGCAGGTGACTCGCACAGCAGCACGGACGCCTTGATGAAGCCGATGTCCTGAAGGGTGCCGTCGCAGTGCAGTTCCTGTCCGACAGTGCGCGCGAAGGACGGATGGTCCGCGTCGACGGTTCCCTCGTTCGCGGCGGCGGAGATCCGGGAGACCGTCGCGACCGTCCCGCCGAGGCGGTACAGCGGCGGGAGGAACGGCTCCCCGAGACCGAGTGACTCGGCAAGGGCCAGCAGCGACTTGTCGGTGAAGGGTCCAGGGGGGAGCTGAATGATCGCGAACCCGTGCCGGGCGTATCGGTCCGCGACCTGGCTCAGCTCCAGCGGCACCAGAGCGCCCGCGTCGGCCACCGGAACCGGCTCTTCAGGGATCAGGTCGAACGTCGTGGTGACCGACCGGGCCGCGGCCAGCAGCTCGGTGAGGGGTATGGCTGGGGACATGTCGCTATACCTTCCGGAGGTCGTCACTGGATGTACGGGCCGGATCGAGGACATCAAGAAGTACGGGCCGGGAAGCGGGGCGCTCGGTGCCGATGCGGAACGCGGAACGGCAGAGCGCGACGGCGGCCTCGGGGTCGCGGTCGGTGTAATGGATCTCCGCCAGCGGCTCCCCTGCCACCGCGCGGTCGCCGACCCTCCGCCGTAGGACCACTCCGGCGGAGTGGTCGAGAGCGGCGCCGTGGACCAGCCGTCCCGCGCCGACACGCAGTGCGGCGGCGCCGACGGCCCGGGGATCGACGTCCTCTACCCAGCCGTCTCGATCGGCGGTGACGACGGTCCGGTGCGAGGCGGTGGGCAGCAGCTCGGGGCGGGCGAGCACATGGGCGTCCGCGCCCTGCGCGCGGGCCCAGCGCATGAACTGCTCGAACCCGGACCCACTGTTCAGGACACGAGTGACCTGGTCATCGGCAGCCGTGTCGGTGAGGCCGGGGTCCGCGAGCTGGAGCAACAACCGGCACACGACCTTGCAGAGCTCCGAAAGGCCGGGGACGTGCGCGCCGCGGAGAACGGCGAGCGCCTCTTTCACCTCCAGTGCGTTACCGACCGCGTAGCCGAGTGGCTGGCTCATGTCGGTGAGCACGGCCCGGCAGGGCAGGCCGAAGGCAGTGGCCAGGTCCACCATTGTCTCGGCGAGCAGTGTGGCTGATTCACGGTCGACGATCAGCGCCCCGGTACCGGTCTTCACGTCCAGCAGCAGGCCGTCGGCGCCGACAGCGACTTTCTTGCTGATGATGCTGGCGGCGATCAGCGGGATGCTCTCGACCGTGCCGGTGACATCACGCAGCTCGTACGTTGCCCGGTCCGCCGGCACCAGCTGGTCGCTCTGGCCGGTGATGACCATGCCGACGTCACGCAACAGTCCGTACATGTCCTCGGCACCGCAGTCCAGTCGGAGACCGGGAATGGACTCAAGTTTGTCGATGGTCCCCCCTGCGTGCCCCAAACCACGCCCACTCATCTTGCCGACGGACACACCACAGGCCGCGACGACGGGCACCGCCACCAGGCTGACATTGTCCCCCACACCGCCGGTGCTGTGTTTATCCAGGACCGTTCGGCCAATGTCGCCGAGATGCAGCCGCTCGCCGCTTTCCACATACGCGCGGGTGAGGGCCGCTGTTTGCGCGGTGTTCAACCCACGGCACGCGATCGTCGCCAGCCAAGCGGACATCTGGTAGTCCGGAACCCGGCCTGAGACGAAGTCGGCAACGATCTGCTCGATCTCGCCGGTGGCCAGCTCGCCGTCCGCTCTCAGCCGGCCGACGGAAGCGATGACTCGGGCAGAGGCCTCGTCGTTGGCCATCGTATGCAGCTGATCGGCACCGTTGCTCATGAGTCCGTGCCGAGGGCACGTTCCAGCCGGTCGGCCAGCGCGTCGACGCCCTCGTCATCGATCGTCAGCGGCGGCACCGACATGGCGACCGGTCCGTGCTGCCGGAGCAGCAGCCCGTTGTCCCGAGCTCGTCGCAGCAGTCGGTTACAGGCTTCCACCGACGACAGTTCGAGCACCGTGACAAGACCGAGCCCCCGTACGTCGAGCACATCGCCGGTACCTGCCAGCGGCGCGAACCGGTCGAGCAGACCGGTGCCGAACCGCTCGGCCTGGTCCACCAGGTTTTCCTTGTCGAGTACGTCCAGAGTGGCGAGGCCGGCGGCACACGCCGCCGCGTGACCCGATGTGGTGTGGCCGTAGCGGAGACCGCCGATGACAGGCTCGCTGGCGAAGCTGTCGTAGACTCGCTGCTGGACAGTGACCGCGGCGATCGGCATATAGCCACCGCCGAGCCCCTTGCTCGTCACGAGGATGTCCGGCGCGGCGTTCTCCCGCTGGAAGGCGAACATCTTCCCGGTCCGGCCGTATGCGGTGAACACCTCGTCCAGGACGAGCAACGTCCCGGTGGAGTCGCACAGTTCACGCAGTCCGCGCAGGAACCCTTCTGGCAGCACGATTCCGCCGCCGACATTCAGGAAGGGTTCCACCACCACCGCCATCGGGGGATCGTTGGGGTCGGCGAGGAGCGCCCGCTCGAAAGCCGACAGCAGCAGCCGCAACGACTCGGGCCGTCGCATCTCCCTGGGCGACGCCGGCAGGTCGACGTGTGTGACCGGCAACGGGGCCTGGAAGGGATGGCCGACGCGTGGCAGCCCGGACAAGCTCCGGCTGGTCGTTGTCGAGCCGTGGTAGCCGTCGGTGAGGGTGACGACCCTCGACCGCGCCTCGCCCACCTGCGCCCAGTAGTTGCTGGCGATCAGGACAGCTGCCTCCATGCCCTCCGATCCGCTGTTGACGAACAGTGTCCTGTTGAGGTTCGTCGGCAGGTAAGAGGCGAGACGCTCGGCCAGCAGGCCGGCCAGCTCGTGGCTCGCCACCGAAATGTCCAAACCGTGCAGCCGGAGCAGTTGCCGGTTGACGGCCGCGATCAGCTCGGGATGGCCGTAGCCACAGATGGAGTTGAGCGACGAGGCGTCGATGTACTCGTTTCCCTCGACGTCCCGTACCCGGTACTTCTCCCCGCTTGAGATCATCAGCTCAGTACGGTCGGCCGCCACCGGTGACCACGGATGCCAGACGTACTGCCTGTCCCGATCCCGCATCTGTGCCAGGTCCGACGTCACGCCCGGCTCTGTCGGGTGACTCCCGTTCGGTTTCATCGCATACCTCTCTAACGACTCCGTCGCGGTGGGTACTGCTCTGATCAACTCGTTTACGTGGAGAGGGACTTCTCAAGCAGGGCGAAGGGTGGATTCGGAACGAGGTAGAAGTGGTCGCCACTCACCGGTTCCTCGCGGAATTGTCCCTCGGTGAGCTCGCTCCAGGGCCGGATATCGGCGTGTGGGTCGCAGTCGCCGACCAGGGCTGTCACCGGGCAGTGCAGGATGGGATCGGGTCGCAGTATGTAGTTGTGGAACATCTGGGAGTCGGCCTCGACGTAAGGCAGGACCAGTTCCTGGAAGGCGGGATCGGCGGCCAGTTCAGGATCCGTGCCGCCGAGATCCACCAGACGGTTGACCACGTTGTCAGCTGGGCCGTCGGCCCACTCGTCAGCCGCATCACTCCCCGTGAAACCGCCGGGTGTTTCCCGGGAACCGGAGGCGAAGAGATGGGTGGGCCGGATGCCACCGGCCTCAAGCGCACGGGCCGCTTCGAAGGCCACTACCGCCCCCATGCTGTGGCCGAACAGGGCGATCTCCGCCCCGCCCAGCGATGCCACCGCTTCCGCGATCTGTGTCGCGAGTGCACGCAAGTCGGTGGCGGGCGGCTCCTCGATCCTTTCACCACGTCCTGGATAGCAGACGGCGTGGACCTCGATGTCCGACAGGTGGCGTCCCCAGTCGCGGAAGAAGGACGCGGATCCCCCCGCGTGCGGGAAGCAGATGAGCCGTTGCCTGGGTTCCTCCCGCGGCACCACGCATTGCAGCCATTTCCTGGGCTGTGGCGCTACGGAGACCGGCTGGCGCAACCTCTGCCGGCGGGCGTTCAGGGCCCGTGCCCGTCGGCTCTCCTGTCGTTGCTCACCCGGCACCGCGTCCCCCTGGCCTTCCCCCGCACCGATCATGGCGGCCTGCGCGGACACCGTTGTGCACCGGAAGAGCATGGCGACGGACGGACGGACCCCGGTGTGCTGCTCCAACGCGTCCTGTAGTCGGAACATCGCGAGCGAGTGGCCACCCAGGTCGAAGAAGTTCACCTCTCTGGGAATGTCGGGCAGCCGGAGGATCTCGGCCCAGGCGGCGGCGACTCGCTGCTCAAGGTCCTCACCGCGGACGGCCGGCCGAGCAGCGGTGGCGGACGAGGCTGGTTCCCCGGTGGAGACAGCGGCGGCGAGCGCACCCCTGTCGACCTTGCCGTTCACCGTCCGTGGAAAGTCGTCGAGTACGGCGACGCTGGCAGGCACCATGAAGGCCGGCAGTCGGCTCGTCAGATGTTCCCGTACCGACTCCGCGGTGGCTCCTTGGTGGGCGAGCGCGAATCCGATCAGTCGCGTTCGCTCGGCGTCCGTTACCACGACCGCGTCGCGAACACCCGGTGCGGTGCGCATCGCGGCCTCGACGGCGCCGAGCTCCGTACGGTGCCCACGGATCTTGACTTGGTGATCGCGGCGCCCGAGGAAGTCCAGCCGCCCGCTCCGGTCCCACCGGACGAGGTCGCCTGTGCGATACATCCGGGCGCCTTGTGTTCCGGCGAACGGGTCCGGCAAGAAGGCCCGTCCGGTGGCATCCGGCCGACCGATGTAACCGCGGGACACCCCGGCGCCACCGATCACCAACTCCCCGCGTACGCCTGGGCGTACCGGCCGCAGCTCATCGTCCAGTACATACAACCGCACCCCGGGGGCGGGGCCTCCGATGGACACCGGTCCCGGCGCGTCGAAGCGATGGTAACTGGCCCACACCGTCGTCTCGGTGGGGCCGTACTCGTTGACCAGCTCAACTGAACCGGGTAGCACGTCGAAGTGTCGCTTCACCAGTGCCTCGGACAGCGTCTCCCCCGCCACGATCACCGTCCGCAGGGATGCCAGGCGTTGCGTGCCGACACGCTCGGCGGCGTCGAGGACGACATCGTAGAGCGAGGGAACGCACAGCATCTGCGTCACCTGGTGGGTCTGGATGAGATCCACCAGCCGCCCAGGGTCGCGGACTTCATCGAATGTGGGTATGACCAACCGACCGCCTGTTGTGAGCGTGCCCCAGAGGCCGGCGGCTGAGGAGTCAAAGGCGATCGGGGCAAGAAGCAGGTGGACCGGTGTTCCCGGGTAGACCCGACGTCTGGCCAGGGTGGAGGCAGCCAGCTGGCCGTGCTCGACCAGGATTCCCTTCGGATCGCCGGTGCTGCCGGACGTGTGGATGATGTAGGCGGGGTCCGTCCGACCCACCGCAACGGGTGGCTGGTCACTTGGACGCGGCAGTTCGTCCGTATCTTGTGGTGTTTGGTCCGACCGTACGACCGGGAACCCGAGGGCGGACACCTTGGGTGCCTGTGCGTCGGCCGTTATGACAGCGACAACACGAGCGTTGGCGAAGAATTCGCTTGTCTGTCGTTCAGGCTGCTCCCGGTCGACAGGAACATACACCGCTCCCCGTCGCAGAACCGCCAGTGCGGACGCAACCGTCGCGGTCGATGGCTCGGCGAGAATGCCGACGTGGTCGCCCTTCCTGACACCAACCGCGTCAAGTCGGACGGCGATCCGGTCGGCCCACTCGTCGAGTTCGCCGTAGCTGAGGGTGTTCCCGTTGCCGAGTACCGCGATGGCCGAAGGGTCCGCACGCGTCACACTGCGCACCAACTCATGGACGGGGGTGCACTCAACGTCCTGCAACGGGACGCCCCGGCCAAACAGCATCACTTCTTCTAATTCGCCGTCACTGAGGAGATTCCCCGCATCGGGCTCGGCATCAACGCTTTCCGTAGAAGACAACCTGCTCCCCCTTCAGTTCCCAGGCTGATCGTCGCGCCGTCAGACACCACCTGGAGCGTCTCCTCCAGATCGAACTACCGTATGTTTCTTGGCACTTCGGAGCCGCATCTGGGCTCACTCCGGCCACTCTGACAACACAAACGATCAGCATCGTAACCGACCAACTACAGAGTCGTCGAGCATGGATGAGGGCCGACGTCGTCCGCTCTGGGTGGGTCTGCTATGGACGGTGCCGACCCTCACAAGCCATCACATCGCGTGGATCCGCGCGGCAAAACACCTGGTGTCGAAGTGCACCCGCGGCGGCTGAACCGGTCGGCCCCCCTCGCTCGTGGCGTGTTCGACGATCAGGCGGCCGAGCGGTCTGGGCACACCACAACGCCGACGGCACCGTAGCCGGATGAGAGATCAGTAGGTAGCCTCGCCCCCATGCCAATAGTCGGAGTTGGTCTCGCCCGTGAACTGCCAACCGCATTCGTCGTTCCGGCCGCCCGCGCCGTCGAGGCGGCCGGCCTGAGTGATCTGTGGGTCGTCGAGGGCCCCTACTTCCCCGGCGCGATGAGCACGGCTTCCGCCGCCCTCACCGCGACCGAGCACATCAATGTGGGGCTGGGTGTGGTGTCCGCGGTGAGCCGCAACCCAGTGATCACCGCGATGGAGATCGCCACACTCGCCGGACTCGCCCCCGGCCGGGTAATAGGAGGGATCGGCCACGGCAATCAGTCCTGGATGGAGGACATCGGCGAGCGCAGAGCTTCGCCGCTCACCACGCTCGCCGAAGTCCTGGACGCGGTAAGGGGGTTGCTGCGTGGTGACGAGCTCGCAGTGGAGGGCCAGGACGTCACGCTGAGGAAGGCACGGCTCGAACAGCTGCCCAACCCGGTACCGCCGGTGTTCACCGGCGTCAGCGGGCCGAAGTCCATCGTCCTGGCGGGTCAGCACGCCGATGGGCTCGTCATGGCCGGCCGGCCGGGGCCCACATATCTCAAGCAGGTCCGGGAGTCAGCCGCGGCATCGGACGACTTCGAGATCGTCGCCTTCGTATCGGCCTCCTTGGACACCGATCGCGACCGTGTCCGGGAACAGATGGCTCCGGGAATCGCATCGTCGGTGACGAATCGTCAAGTATCGATGCTCGCCCTGCCGTTCTACGACGAGCTGGCCGCGCGGGTCGCCGAACGAGGAGCCGAGGCCGTCCTGAAGGCACCGGACGAGTGGTGGCTGGAGTTCGGCGCGATCGGCACACCGGACGATGCGCTGGCCCATGTCGAGGCACTTGCCCGGGCCGGGGTGGACCGGGCGATCTTCTACTTCATGCCCGATCAGTCCCTGTGGGAAAGCCAAGTTGAACTGGTCGGGCGCGAGGTGCTGCCCCACATCACGGCCTGACCGCCCGGCCGGGTCCACGCAGTGACACGGTGTTCCCACAGAGGACGAGCTGTCACGCGTGGACCGGCTCGGCACGCCTGCTCGGCTTGACCTATCGGAGGCATGTGTGGTGGAACAGCCCGATCCCGGCGCGTTGTTACAGGTGGCTCAGGAAGTCGTCAGCAAGGCCGTCGAGCACGTACTGTCCCATCCCCCGACCCATGTCCGTGAGAAGTCCGATCGTGACGTCGTCACCGACATCGACCTGGCGGTTGAGCATCTGGTGCGCGGGCTGCTTTCTCAACACACCGCGGACATCGGCTTTCTCGGCGAGGAGACCGGCGCCACCGGCAATCGGACCACCTACTGGGTGCTCGATCCGATTGACGGAACCACCAATTTTTCTCACGGCATGCCGATCAATGCCATCGCACTCGGCCTGGTCCACCGCGAACAGCCGATCCTTGGTGTGGTTGCGTTGCCCTTCCTCGACAGCCGTTACTGGGCCGTCCACGGCGGCGGCGCCTACCGGGACGATGTCCGGCTGTCCGTCTCCGGCGCCACCGACCTGTCCACCTCTCTGATCGCGCTCGGCGACTACGGGAGCGGACCACGCACCGCGGTCGGCGACTTGATCTCCGCCGCTCTGGACCGCGAACTCACCCCACGCGTGCAAGGTGTACGCCGCCTGGGGTCCACAGCCGTGGAGCTCGCCTGGGTCGCCGAAGGATCGATTGACGCCAGCATCACTCTCGGCAATCCCACCTGGGACACCGCCGCTGGGGTCGTCATCGCCCTTGAGGCCGGAGCCATCGTCGTGGACGCCGACGGCTCGCCGTACAGCACCCGCTCCCGATGCGCTGTCGCGACCACCCCTGCCCTGCGTGACGTGATCGTCCCGCTGCTCGAACTCGCTCGCGACACGCGGTACTGGCCAGGCTGACGCTGGTGCGGCCCGACCGCGCTCGCGGTGGTGGGGCGCCGCGACGCCGGTGCCCGGCCGGCCGTCCTCGGCGACCGTGAGTGTGCTTCCGACTCCGGTCCGGGCACCGGACTCCTCCCAAGCCGTTGGCTCCGGGAGGCCGGACAGCAACGTGAGCGGACTCGGCCAGGTCGTCGTCGCGGGTCCCCGCAGCCGTGTCGCGTCTGCCCCGGCTCAGGGACCCGTGTCGTGCCTCTCCCGGCTCAGGAAGTCTCAGTGACACCAAGCAGGCCGAGGACCACCGCGATCTGCTTCTCAAGCGTACGAGCGGCAAGCATTGCCCGAATCGGCACGTGGACACCGAGGTCCTTGTGGACCCGTCGGGCCAGCCGGGTGATCGTCAACGAGTCGCCGCCGAGCTCGAAGAAGTCGGACTCGGCCTTGAGGTCGGGCTGACCGAGCAGTTCCGCCCAAATGCTGGTCAGAACGGCCGCGGCGGCCTGTCCTGAGGTGTCCTCTCCGAACCGGTCGTCGCCCGGGATCGGCGCGGCGGCCGCACGCGGCGGCTCGACGTACGGGCGGGTCCGGCCGGCGGCCTCCGGCGCGAGCCAACTCGGCCCGGCGAACGCGTACCCCGGCAGGTGGATCCGTCGACCCTCGCCACAGAGCCGTTCCACATCTACCGGCTGCCCCAGCGTCCAGAGTGTCCCCAGAGCTGTCAGCAGCTCCGTACCGTCCGACGCCGCCTTACCCGGTGAGAGCGGGACGCTGGACAGACCGACGGCCTCTGCCATGGCCGAGAGGGCCCGGCCCGGCCCCACCTCAACGACGACAGCGCCCGGGAAGTGCGCGGAGACCGTGCCCATCGCGTCGGCGAAGCGCACCGGCACACGAGCTTGCCGCACGAACGAGTCCGGATCGATCCTCGCTCCCACCGGGATGACGCGCCCCGCGGCGTCGGTCAACGGCACTGTCGGACGTCCCAGCCGCGTGCGGGCCAGTTCCGTGGCCAGCTCCGGCAGGGCGGGCTCGATCAGAGCCGAGTGGAATGCGTGACTGGTCCGGAGCAGTTGGGAATCGACACGGTTGCCCAGCCATCGCCGGAACGTCTCCACAGCCTCGGGGTCCCCCGCCAGCACACAGTTGTCCGGCGTGTTGACAGCCGCCAGTTCCAGTCCGGAGCCGGACTCCGCGATCAGCTCAAGGGCCCTCCCCTCACCGCAGCGCACCGCGAGCATCGCCCCCACGGGACATGCCGCCATGGCGCGGCCACGGGCGGCTACGAAGCGAGCCGCGCCGGGGAGGTCGAGAACGCCGGCGACACACGCGGCGGCGACATCCCCAAGACTGTGCCCCACCAAGGCGGCGGGAGTGATACCCAGCGCTGTGAGGGCCGTGAAGGCCGCGTACTCGACCGCGAAGATGGCCGGCTGCGCGAGCCGCGTCTCCATGAGCTGCGCCGGTGGGAAGTCGGTGCTGAAGAGCGCACCGCGCAGTCGGTCGGCCAATGGGGGATCGAACGCGCCCAGACACCGCTTGAGCGCCGCGGTGAAGCCCGGCAAGGTGTCGGCGAAGGGGACGGCCATGCCTGGGTACTGAGAGCCCTGGCCTGGAAAGAGGAAGACAACGGGGGCCGGGCCGTTGTCCGGGCCGCGCCCCCGTACCGTGCCGATGCCTGTGTCGAGGCGATGTGCGATCTCGGCCCCCGTGCGGCCGGCCACGGCCAGCCGCTCCGGCAGTGTGGCGCGTCCGCTGACGAGGGTGCGGGAGACATCGGCGAGCGGTGGCTCGTTGTCGGTCAGGTAGCCGCGCAGCCGAACCGCGGCGCGGGACAGGGCATCCGCGTCGGCGGCGGACAGTGTCACCAGCTGGGGGGCGTCCGGGCTGACGGGGCGGGCCGTGGTCCGTCGCGGCGCCTGTTCGATGACCACGTGGGCATTGGTGCCTCCGATCCCGAACGAGCTGACTCCGGCGCGCCGGGGCTCCGCCCCTGTCCAGGGCATTGCCTCGGTGGGGACGAACAGCGGCGACGTATCGTCCTCCAGCAGTGAGTTCAGCTTGGTGAACCCGGCCACTGGCGGTATGAGTCCGCTTTTCACCGTCAGTAGGGCCTTTATCAGGCCGACGAGACCGGCGGCCGAGTCGAGGTGGCCGATGTTCGCTTTCGCCGCTCCGACCGCCACCTGGCCCGCGCGCGCGCCCGACGCGGCGAGGGCGGCGGAGGCCGCGGACCACTCGATGTTGTCGCCGAGGCGCGTCGCGGTACCGTGTGTCTCCAGGTAGCCGATCCCGTCGGCGTCCACCTCCGCCGCGCGCAGCGCGGACCGGATCACCGCCTCCTGGCCGACGGGGGACGGCGCGTAGTAGCCGGCCCTTGCCGCGGCGTCGTTGTTCACCGCGGTACCGAGAATGACGCCATAGGGCTCGGGGTCGTCATCGTCGATGTCGGTCAGTCGTCGCAGTACCACGCTGGCCACCCCTGAGCCGGCGACGGTGCCGTCCGCGCTTTCGTCGAACGGTCGGCACGTGCCCGCGGCGGAGTAGATGCCGCCGCGCATGAAGAGGTGCCCAGCTTGCGGGTAACCCATTCCGGCGGCTACGACGACAGCCTGCTCGCAGTCGCCGTTCCAGAGGGCCTGGACGGCCAGGTGCACGCCCACGAGAGCTGAGGAGCATGCCGTCTGCACCGCCATCGCGGGGCCGGTCAGACCAAGCTTGTAGGCGATGCGGCCGGCCATGAAGTCGGGCTCGGTGCCGTGCAGCGCCTCTTCGAGACTCACCGGATCCAGCCCGCCTCCGGCCACCATGCTGCGCAGGTATTCGCTGCCTGTCGCGGACGCGTAGACGCCGGTCGTCGGCATCCCGCCGGTCGGGGCGATCCCCGCGTCCTCCAACGCCGACCACACTGATTCCAGCATGAGTCGGTGTTGTGGATCCATCAGCTCGGCGTCCCGGGGGCTGATCCGGAACAGCGCGGCGTCGAACCGGTCCGCCTGATTCAAGTGACCGCGGACGGGCACGTAATCCGGGTCGTCCAGCAGACTCGTGGGCACCCCGGCGTCGAGGAGCGCCGACCGCTCGTAACGTGTCGTCAGCACCTTCCCGGACAACACCGCGGACCACCACTCATCGAGATTCGACGAGCCGGGAAGCCGGGCGGACAGGCCGGTGACGGCGATGTCGAGGGACGTGTCCCGGGTCATGTCATCCCTTCGACGTGGGCTGTTTCATGGCATCTACCGCGGGCCGCTTCATCGAACAGCTTGCCCAATCAAGCAGCGGGATGGCAACCTAACCTCCGCCAGCCCGCCGCGAGTTGACACTTCATTCACAGTAGTCCGGGCATTGTGTCCGCCGGAGGCTCCGCCAGCAGCGGCTGGTGCGGTTCCTCACGGCCCCAGTCCGGTGCCGACGGAGGACAACATGCGACCTGACCCAGGATGGACGGCCGGAGCCGCGAGTATCGCAGCCGACGAGGGGCTGCACCAGGTGGTGGAGCGGATCGCGTTACATCGCCCGGACGGTGCGGCCCTCATCTCTGGCGGCCGAGTGACGACGTATCGTGAGCTGAATCACAACGCGGACGCCTGGGCGGCCGGCCTCGTCGCTTCCGGGGTTGCCAGAGCCGACCGCGTCGCGATTGTGTTGGACCGCGGCCCGGAACTCGTGACGGCGCTGCTCGCCGTCCTCAAGGCAGGGGCCGTATATGCCTTGCTCGACTCGTCCTGGCCTCCCCATCTGCTCCGGGCCGCTGCCGAGGGGATGCGTGCGTCGCTGCTGGTGACCAGCCCGGGAAACCTCAGCAGCCGGGATCTCCCGCTGCCGGTGTGGTCGGTACCGACCGGCCCCGTCGACGTCCCGGACGGCTTTCGGCCCATGGCCGTGGACGCCGCCGACCCCTGCTGTGTCTTCTTCACCTCCGGCACTACCGGGCGGCCCAAAGCGGTCCTGAGTCCGCACCGGGCCACGGCGCGCCTTTTCCAGACCAACAGCTTCGCGCGCTTCGCCGCCGACACGGTGATGCCACTGGCGGCGCCGGTGCCTTGGGATGCCTTTTCACTCGAACTGTGGTCAGTCCTGCTCAATGGCGGCACATCGCTGCTGATCGACGAGCCGTACGTGTCAGGCCACTCACTGCGCGCGGCGGTGTCCGGGCACGGCACGGACACAGTCTGGCTCACCAGCAGCCTGTTCAACATGCTCATGGACGAGGACCCGGGCGCCTTCCGTGGTCTGCGTCAGATCATGGTCGGTGGTGAACGGCTCTCGCCCGGCCACGTCCGCCGGCTGCTTCGCGACAGCCCGTCGACCTTGCTGCTCAACGGGTACGGGCCGGTGGAGAGCACGGTCTTCGCCACCACCCACCGAGTCACCGAGGCGGACTGCGATCGGCCCCACGGCATACCGCTCGGGCGACCGGTCCCCGGCACTCGCGTCCACGTCCTGAACGGCTCCCGGCCCTGCGCGGTGGGCGAGGTGGGGGAGATCTGCATCGCCGGTGACGGTTTGGCCGCCGAATACGTGGGGGATCCCGCTCGTACCGAGGAAGTGTTCACCGAGGTCGTGATCGGCGGACGATCGGAACGCGTCTACCGTAGTGGCGATTTGGGGCACTGGGGTGAGGATGGGCTGCTGCACTTCCGCGGCAGGGCGGACCGGCAGGTCAAGGTGCGTGGGCATCGGATCGAGGCCGCCGAGGTCGAGCGGCAGGTGGAGCAGGCGCTGCCTGGAGTGAGATCCTGTCGTGTGGTGGCCCGTCGGGACGATGCGGGGGCCGCTGTCGAACTGGTGGCGTTCTGTGTGCCGTTCGAGCCGGGCGACCCGCTGGAAGGTGGGGTCGCGGTCGTACGCAAGGCTCTCGCCGCGCACCATCGGCCGGTTGAGGTGGTCAGTGTCAAGGCCTTCCCCGTGACCGCACATGGCAAGCTGGACGAGCGAGCACTGCTGGCCGGTGTCCAGAGATCCGTCCTCCCCGATGTCCAGGGCGACCACGCCCCGGCCGCGGACCCGACAACCCGGCTGGTGGCCGAGACGTTCGGTGCGGTGCTCGGCCGGTCCCCGGTCCCGCCCGATGTGCCCTTCGCGGAGCTCGGGGGCAGTTCGCTCGGGGCCGGCCGTGTCTGTGCGCGCCTTGCCGCACGACTCGACCGCCCGGTTCCCGTCTCCCAGTTCTACCGGCATCCCACGGTGGCCGGCCTCGCCGGTTGGCTGCGATCCAGGCCGTGGACCGGCGAGGCGACGCCAGTGGTCGGCACCGGTACTGGCGTGCCGCTCTCGCCCATGCAACTGGTGTTTCTCACGAGTGAGTTGCTCAACCCGGGCGACCGGGCGGGCTACTGCCTGCTCACCTGGGTACTCGACGGGGACGTCGACCGGGAGGCGCTGGAGGCGGCGGTGGCGGCGGTACACGGCCGGCATGAACCCCTTCGTGCCGCGTATCTGCCGGACCCGAGGCCGATGGCACGGATCGTGGCCGTCGGCGCTCCTGAGGTTGAGGTGCTCTCGGCCCATCTGTCCGTCGACGCGGCGGTGGCGGCCTTGCGGACGGCGTTGGCTTCCGGCCTGGATCTCGCGTCCGGCGAGGTCTGGAGGACCGCTTTGGTGCCCGTGGGCCCGATGTCGGTGTTTGGTTGTGTCGTGCACCACATCGCGTTTGACGGGTGGTCGGAGTCCGTGTTGGCGGATGACCTCGCCGGCGCTTACAACGCCATTCGGCAGAGGAGGAGTTGGGAGGGGTCAGCAGCGCCGTCATTGGCGGCTGTCCACCGGCGGCGAGTGGCGGGCATGGCACAGGCAGACCTGAGCGCTGACCGGGCCAATCTGGTTGACGACTTGGCCGGTGTGCCCGATCTGCGCTGGCCGGCCGGGGAGACCAGGCAGGAGCCCGGCCCCCCGGAGCGAATGGAGGTGCGGCTCGCGCCGGCCGTGGTCGAGGGTTTGGACGCTCTCGCCGCCGACACCGCCGTCAGCCGGTTCGTCGTGCTGCTGTCCCACTACGCCGGTGCGCTGGCCGAGGTCACCGGGCAGCGCGATTTCGCGGTCGGTGTGCCAGTGGCGCAACGTGCCGGCGCGGGCCTGGAACGGGCCGTCGGATGCCACCTCACCATGCTCGGTATCCGATTGCGTGATGCGGCTCTGAACGGTGACGTCACCGCCGTCGGCGAGACAGGACGCGTCGTCCGGCGCGCCCTGGCCGCGCAGGACGTGCCCTATCCCGAGGTACTGGAGCTGCTGAACCGGCCTCGTACTGGCCGACCGCCGCTTTTCCAGACACTGTTCGCCCTGCAGAACAACAGGATCCCGAAGCTCGACCTCGATGGGGCGCACACCACGTTTGTGCGGCAGCCCTACCTCGGCCTCCCGCTGGAGCTGCACGTGGAACTGTGGCCGGATGAGGACGGCGGACTACGGCTGGAGGTCGCCTGGCAACCGGAGGCGGTGCCGCGGCCCGTGGCTCTGGAGCTCACCGGGCGATATACCGACAGCCTGCACGCCGCCGCGGAGGGCCGCTCATGACGCCGCTCACGTCACCTGCCCAGCTCGTCGATCCCGAGTTGCACGCGACCGGGAACCCGCATGCCGTGTGGCGGTGGATGCGCGAGAACGCCCCTGTGTACCAGCACCAGGCGGACCAGCTGCCGGCATTCTGGTCGCTGACCCGGTACGAGGACATCCGCGCGGTCTACCGCGACCACGATTCGTTCAGCTCAGCCCACGGCGTCCTGCTCCGGCCTGCCGCGTTGGGCGCCGATCCAGGTGGTGGCCTCACCCTTGCGCTGACCGATCCTCCCCGCCACAAGCAGTTGCGCTCGCTCTTGGCACCGCGCTTTGCCGTACGGTCGGCCCGCGAGCTGGAGGACTTCCTGCGCGCGGACGTCCGGGAGGCGCTGGCCCGTGCGACGGAGCGAGGCGAGTGTGACTTCGCCCAGGATGTCGCGGCGCGGTTGTCGGCCTTGACCGTCTGCCGGCTGACGGGAGTCCCGCCGGAGGACCACGAGATGTTCGTGCGAGCGATAAGTGAGGCGTTCGCAGCGGCTCAACCACTGATCGCTCATCCTCAACTCATGGAATATCTTGTGGAGTTGATGTATCAGCGGATGGAAGAGGCCGCCGAGGACCTGATGAGCAGCCTGACCGACGACGAGATGCTGAACGAGGAGGAAATCCTCCTCAACATCGAGAACCTTGTCGGCGCGAGCGAGAATGCCGGGTTGTCCATGGCCGGTGGTGCGCTGGCCTTTCTCGATCACCCGGAGCAGTGGGACCGGCTGCGCACGGACCGAAGTCTGCTGCCTTTGGCGGTGGAAGAGGTTCTGCGCTGGACCAGCAGCGCGACGCACAGCATGCGGACCGCTGCCCGACCGGCCGTCCTCGGAGGGCAGCGTATCGAGGCAGGTGACCGGCTGGTGCTCTGGATTCCGTCGGCGAATCGTGACGAGGGGGTGTTCGCCTGCCCGGACGAGTTCGACATCGCCCGCCGCCCGAATCGGCACCTCGCATTGGGGTTCGGTGAACACGTCTGCATCGGCGGCAATGTGGCTCGTACCCAGCTGAGAGTCCTGCTCACCGAAATGCTCGATCGGGTCGCACTGATGGAGCGGACCGGGCCGGTGGTGCGACTCCGGTCGATCGCTGTGAACGGGCCTGAGCACCTCCCGGTCCGAATCACGCCGATGTGATCCGGACCGGGGCGTCAGCGGGCGTCAGCTCTCCGGCACCGTGTCATTCCTGTACAGCTCGGCCGCGTCCTCCGCCGTGAGGACGCCGGAGAAGATCCGCACCGGTCCGACGGATCCGGGCCACAGGTCGCTGACCTTGTCCAGGTAACGTGCGCGGCCCAGCTGGACACCGCCCTCCGCGTGCCACTGGGGCCATCCCTCGGGCAGTGGCACCGTGACGACGTCCCCCGCTCCGGGGACGACCAGCGTCGCGGTACCCGCGTCCAGGTCGTAGATCCCGACCAGCAGGACCCACTCCCCCAATGCCGGCTGGACCGGACCGGCCGCCGCGTGCGGCCACTCGATGGTCCCCGTGACCGCACCGTCGATGGGAGCGACGGTGAAGTCCCAGCGCAGCGGCGCCTCCGGAGCTCCGGTGGTCTGACCGTCCAGGACCTTGCGTGCACCCAGGTAGAAGGGGCTGTGAGACGGTCCGTCCTGGGCGACCGCGGCGATCGCGTACTGTCCGGCCGGCAGATCGATGTCGCCGGCTGTTGTCGTCGCGTCGAGACGGACCCAAGCCGCGACGCTGAAACTCTGGTCAGTGCGGAGAACCGGCCCTTCCGTGGACAGCCACTGGCTCACACCGTCGAATGCCACCGCGCCGGGGACCGTGCCGCCGACACTGCGGCCAGGATCGCCCGTCGCGGTCAGAGTGTGACCGTTGCCGGAGGAGTCGGTGGCCGTTGTGCCGGCACCTTCGTCAAACTTCCACCACGCCCTGAGCGTGCCGGCCCCGTCGATGCCCGTTGAGCGTACGGCGAATTCGCCTGTCCCAGTCTCAGTCATCTGATCCTCCTGATGTACGTGCGATTGGCAATGCGTACACACTGAATCAGTGTCAGACACTGGCACAGCAAGACCCGATGCGGCAACATGGAGTCAGCTAGCCGATCATGCGGAGGAGCAGCGTTGACCAGTGTCAAGCTCTCGGTGGCGATCCCGTACAAGCAGCGACTCGACAACCTCAGGCTCGTCTTCGAGGGCCTGGCTCACCAGACCATGGACCGCTCGCAGTTCGAAGTAGTGGTAGGCGCTATGGAGTACTGCGAGGACTATGTCGCCTTATGTCGGGAGTTCACCAAGGAAATCAACATCCGGTCCGTCCTCTCGGCCGAACCCTTCGAGATCCCGCACGCCAGGAACCTGGCGATGCGAGGGGCCTTGGGACAGGTCGTCGTCCAGATGGACGCCGACACCCTGCTGCCCCCCAACGCCCTGCAGAATCTCTGGGACCGGCACTTCGCGTTCGGGCAGAACTCCTGTGTCGTCGGCCAGGTCGTCGGCTACGGCAACAACGAAGACGGTGACGTCGACGCCGTTGAGGTGCAGCCTTACGCACACTATGTGCCACTGCTCGACGAGATCGGTGCCTCACGGGGCGACTCGAAGGATCCCCGGTTCCAGGCCGACCACGTCATACCGTGGGCGTTCGCCTGGACCGGGCTCGTCGCCCTGCCCATGGCTGTCGTCCGCGACCATGACCTCTTCTTCGACCAGGACTTCCGCGGGTGGGGGGTGGACGACCTGGAGTGGGCCTACCGGGTCTGCGCGAGTGGCACACCCATCATCCTGCGGGAGGATGTGTACGCCATCCATCTGCCGCACCGCAGGGACTCGGCGGCCAACCGGGAGACGGAGAAGGGGAACTACCGACGATTCCTGCGGAAGTGGCCCCGCCCGGATGTGGAGCTGGCGTACGCCTTCGGCGATGTCAACGCGAATTCCCTCTTCCTTGACCACCTTGACCACGTGCGAAGGCAGGCAGGTAACCTGGGGCGAACGCTGGGCGCCGTCCGCACCACGGTTGATGGTTCCGACGTCCTTTTCCTCGGTGTGATCCTGGATGCCGACCTGCGAGTCGCCGACCCCCGGCTCGGCCCATTGCTCGACGCCGGACAAAGGACGGATGTTCTGGAGCTCCTCGGACTGGCCCTGCCGTACGAGAACGGGGATGTGGACGAGTGTCGGCTCCTGCCGACACTGTCGGGCTTCCCGACCCGGTACGGGGAAGCAATCGGCGCCGAGGCGGAACGGGTCGCCAAGCGGGTCGTCCGGATCGACTGATCCGGGTTGTGACAGGCAGGCGCGTCCTCGGACGGGCCGTCATCGGATATGGGGAGTCGACAGTGGCAGTGGGAAAGATGCATGCGGACGAGGTGGATGTCGAACCAGCCGTCGTACGCAGGCTTGTCGCTGAGCAGTTCCCGCAGTGGGCGGACCTCCCCCTTGAGCCGGTCACCTCGGACGGGACGGACAATCTCATCTACCGGCTCGGCGAAGAGATGTCCGTACGGCTCCCCCGAGCCGGCGGAGCGGACGAACAGGCCGCGAAGGAGTGCCGCTGGCTGCCTGAAATCGCCCCACTGGTCCCGCTCGCCATTCCCGTCCCGTTGGGGTTCGGAGTTCCCGGATGCGGGTATCCCTTCAACTGGTCGGTGCGTCGCTGGCTTACCGGGGAGACCGCGATCGCCGAGCGCATCGGGGACCCTCTCAGCGCCGCGACCGAGCTGGCCGACTTCCTGCTGGCCCTGCAACGGATCGACACGACTGACGGCCCGCCGCCGGGACAGCACAACTTCTTCCGCGGCGTTCCGCTGTCAACAAGGGACGCCCAAACCCGGGCCGCACTCGACAAGGTGGGTGACGTGATCGACAGCGAGGCGGCCCGCGCGGAATGGGAGGTGGCTTTGCGGGCACCTGCGTGGGAAGGATCGCCGGTCTGGGTGCACGGCGATCTCCAGGCGGGCAATGTTCTGGTGGAGGACGGACGATTGAGCGCCGTCATCGACTTCGGTGGTCTCGGAGTGGGCGATCCGGCCTGCGATGTGATGGCGGCCTGGACCGTGCTCCCCGCGGAGGGGCGGGATACCTTCCGGGCGGCACTGCAAGTCGATGACGCGACCTGGGCACGTGGGCGCGGGTGGGTGCTGTCCGTCGCCCTCATCATCCTTCCGTATTACCAGCACAGCAACCCGGCGATATTCAGTAAGGCTTTGAGCTGGATCAATGAGATCCTCGCCGAGGAGTAGACACCAGCGGCGGTCACGAGCTTTCTCCAGGAGGTTGTGTGGATGCCCAGCAGTCCAGCCAGGAGATCAGCACGTCCTCAACCGGGCTGACCAAGGATCAGGCTCAACGGCTCGGCTCCGAAGGTTTCATCATCCTGCCCGGTGTTTTATCCGAGGAGGATTGCGACTTCTTCAGTCATACGATCGACGAAATTTGGAGAACGAACAGGCTCGGCGAGATCTACCGATGGGAGACCGGCGTTCAGTTCGTCCCCAACCTGCTTCAGTACTCCACCATCTTCGAGCGATTCGTCACACAGCCCCTGGTCCTCGCGGCCGTCCGCGAGGTACTCGGGCCGGATTTCCAGCTCAGTCTGGTGAACGGTCGCCGCGTCGACCCCGGTGCGGGAAATCAGCCGTTGCACGACCTGGAGCGCCGCAGAGGCCTGCCATTCGTCAAATGCAACGCGATCTGGTGCCTGGACGAGTTCACCGCTCTCAACGGGCCGACCCGGGTCCTGCCGGGGAGCCACCTCACGAACGAACCTTTCCTGTCCCGGATCGAAGATCCCCTGCTGCCTCACCCGGACGAGCAGCTTGCGCTGGCCCCGCGCGGGTCCGTGGTATTCCACAACTCGCAACTTATCCACGGGGGCAGCGAGAACACGGCTGACGCCCCGAGGAGGAGTGTGCACAGCGCCTTCTGCCTCTGGACTGAGCCGACCCGGGACGACTGGAGCTGTCTTCCTTCCGAAATTCAGAGCCAGTTGACGCCGGAGGCGAAGAAGCTGCTCGGCCTGTAAACGATGAGCACCCTCTCAAACCCGTAACGTCAGGAGATGAAGCATGGCATCTCAGCGAAATCCCTGGTCCCCTGCCGGAATGCTGCTTGCCTTGGCAGAGCGGATACGCTCAATGCGCCGCTGGCGGAAGAGGAAACGGGAACTGGCCAAGCGCGACGGGTTTCTGTACAGGTAGCCCCGGATGAGGATATGGGGAATCTCAGCACTTTCCCACGACGCCGCGATTGCCGTGGTCGAGGAGGACCGGGCGGTTTTCGCCGCCCACGCCGAGCGCTATTCGAGACTTAAGAACGATCGATACCTCAACCAGGACATCATCGATGACGCGCTCCAGTTCGGCGAGCCGGACGTCATCGTCTGGTACGAACGCCCGCTGATCAAGAAATCCCGCCAACTGTGGGCCGGACAGTACGCGTTCGCAATGGATCTTGACGACCTGCCGCGGCGCTACCTGCGACGGTTCCGTATCCCCGGCAGGTACAAATTCGAGATCGTGGGCCACCACATGTCCCATGCGGCCTCCGGTTTCTACCCGAGTGGCTTCGACGAAGCGTGCGTCATCACCGTGGATGCCATCGGCGAATGGGATTGCATGGCTGTCGGAACCTTCACACGCGAAGGGTACCGTTCGCTGCGCAAGACCCGGTATCCGAACAGTATCGGCCTGCTGTACAGCGCCTTCACCCGACGTTGCGGATTCAAGCCCAACGAGGACGAATACATCGTCATGGGTCTGGCGAGCTTCGGCACCCCCCGCTACGTGGACGCGATCTACGACGACTTGATCGAGCGACGAGACGGTGATTACCGGCTCAAACGGAACGTACATCGGGGGATCGGCGACTGGCTGCCCGAGGCGAGCCCGGAAGATTTGGCGGCGAGCATCCAGGTCGTCACGGAAGAGATCCTGGTCGACATCGCCCGCTGGGCTCGTCGTGTCTCCGGACTCGGCAATCTGGTCCTCATGGGAGGCGTCGCACTCAACTGCGTGGCCAACTCAAGGATTGCCCGTGAGTCGGGGTTCGACGACTTCTTCATCATGCCCAATCCCGGCGATGCCGGATCGAGCCTGGGCGCCGCGGCCGCGTATGTGGGCTTGCCGCTGCGGTGGGACGGACCGTACCTCGGCACCCGTATCGATCGGCCGTACCGCCACCGGGAGATTCTTGACGCTCTGGTCGGCGGCGAGGTCGTGGGCGTGGCGAATGGGCGTGCGGAGTTCGGCCCTCGCGCCCTTGGGAACAGGTCGGTGCTCTCCGACCCGCGCGGACCTGACATCCAGGAGAAGGTCAACAAGATCAAGGGACGGGAACCGTTCCGGCCCTTCGCTCCTGCGATACTGGTGGAGCGCGCGCACGAATACTTCGATCTGCCGGTCCAGCGGTCGCCGTACATGCAGTTCGTGGCGCCATGTCGGCGCCCGGATCTGTTTCCCGCGATTTCGCATGTGGACGGCACGAGCCGGGTCCAGACGGTCTCCCGCTCGGAGAACCCCGATTTCTACGCGCTGATTGAGCAGTTCTCCGAACGAACCGGGTGCCCGATGCTGCTCAACACCAGCCTCAACAGGAAGGGTGAACCTCTTGCGAACTCCTGGGATGATGCGGTGGGCTTCGCCGCCGCGACAGGCGTGAGAGTGTTTTGATGCCGAATGAATCCTCGCCGGTGCGGCTCCTTGTCGTCAACGGCTGCAGTATGGCGTACGGCGACGAGCTGGAGAACCGTCTTGAGACGGGTTGGGGAGGGCTGCTCGCCTCCCGGCTCGGCGTCGAATACATCAACCTCGCGGCCTGCGCGGGCAGCAACAGCCGGGTAGTCAGACTGACCGTGGAGAAACTCCGGCGTTACACCGCCGAGCGCGGCATACGTCCGGACGAGGTCCTGTTCCTCGGGATGTGGACCCGGATAAACCGCTTCGAAATCCATGCCGGCGAACCGGACCGCCAGGGCGGCCTGCCGGAGGAGGTGCCGGACCCCGGGTGGTGCCGGATCCATCCGGCCTACATCGCCCGGCGCGACCAGCGGTCGATCAGGTGGTACCGACACCTGCAGAACGACTTCGGAGACCGAGCCGAATTCCTGATGAACTGGCTCCTGCTCGATGCCTGGCTGGACCGCAATGGCTACCGGCGCGGCTATCTCTGGGCGTTTGAGCCCTCCGCGGCTCTGTTCGACGGTATGGAGCAGTACGTCGAACAGATCGACTGGACAAGAGTCATGGGGATTGACACGTTGCCGTACGGCGGTCCTTCGCTTTTCTCGGTGGGCGAGTCGCTGGACGATCTCGGCCCGTCACGGCATCCGCTGAATCGGTCGCAGAAACTGTTCGTGGACAATTATGTGGACGAGTGGGTTCGTGACCTGCTGGCGCGACCGCACCGTACGGATGCGTAAGTTCGGCATTTTCAGTCCATGTCCCCGGGGGCGGACCACTCGTCGCCGATCGGGTGGCTCAGTATCGGGTGGCCCAGTGTGCGGGTTGTCGGGCAAGCGGAGGCGAGAGGCAGCGTGTCATGAGGGAATCACACCTCCAGATGCTCGCGGAGGCGATGGCGTGGCTGGAGACCGCTCACGAGGCGACCGGCCGCAAGGGCATCTCCGCCGGCTACGACCTCACACAGGGGTGGCAGCCCACCTATCCCGAGACCAGTGGCTACTTGATACCCACACTGCTACGGGCCGCGGACGTTCTGGAGCGGCCTGAACTCGGTGTCCTGGCACGGGAGGTGGGGTCCTGGCTGCAGTCTCTCCAGACTCCCGAGGGTGCCTTCCCCGGCGGAACGGGTACCAGTGGCCCTCCCGTGGTATTCGATGTCGGGCAGATCGTGCTGGGGCTTATGGCGTTGTGGCAGGCAACAGATGACCCCACCGCCCTGAGGTCCGCTGTCCGCGCGGCCCGTTGGCTCTCCACCGTTCAGCAGCCCAGCGGAGCCTGGCTGTCACACTTCGCCTTCCCCAATACCTACTCCGCGCGTGTGACCTGGGCCGTCGCGGAGGTATGGCGGGCGACCCACGACCCGGCCCTGCTGGACTGCGTGGAGCGCTCGCTTCGCTGGCTGTTGAGCCGGACCGGACCGGACGGCTGGATCGACGCAATGGCGTTCGACGCGGACCGGACACCGTGGACCCACACGATCGGGTACACCCTCCGCGGACTGTTGCGCAGTGGGGATCTGGTCGGTGGGGAGCTCGGCAGGCAGAGTGTGGCCGCGGCTGCCGCATGCGCGACGCGGCTCGCCGAGATTCGCGGTGCGTTGTACCCACTGCTGCCCGGGGAGATCGGGCCCGGCTTCGAGCCCAAGTCGCGGTACGCGTGTCTGACCGGGGACGCCCAGATGGTGACGGTCTGGCTCGATCTGGCACGACGCTCGGGAGATCACGCTTTGCGAAGCCGGTGCGTTGAGGTCGTGGACCGGCTCGGGGAGCTTCAGTTGCGGCAGCCCCTCGAACCCGCGGCGGTCGGCGCGCTGCCGGGCTCGTGGCCCCTCTCCGGCGGATTCGAGCCGCTTTCCTTCCCCAACTGGGCCGCCAAGTTCTTCGCTGATGCCTTGCTGAACCTTGCCGCGGACGAGGGACAGTAGCTTGAGGCCGCGGGCGACAGCCGCCCCCGGGCCTGCCGGCCACCGGCCGTCCACGCTCGTGTCGTCCACGACACCGTGCCCCTGGAGGCGGTCCGGTCACAGCTCCGAATCTGCTGCCCCGCTCGTTCCCCAGCGGAGATCACGCAACGCGGCATCGGCGATCACATCGATCCCGGGGACGACGGCCCGGAGGGATTCCATGATCTTTACGGGCCATGCTTCCTCATTCAGCACCCGCTTCGCCCCTTCACTTCGGATCCGCGCTCGTTCGTTCTCCGGCATTCCGAGAACCCTGTCGATCACCCGCGCGAGTTGCGACGGGTCATTCGGCATGTGGAGAAAACCGTCGATCCCGTCGGTGACTTGCTCCGAGAATCCGCCGGAGTCCGCGGTCACCAGAACGGCTCCGCCGTGGCGGGTCAGGAGCCTGGCCTCCATGGGGATCAACCCCCATGGCTCGTTTTCGGCGGAGAGGGAGCAGACCCTGGTCTTCGGCCACTGCAACAAGGACGCCATCAGTTCCCGATCGAAGGAAGTGACGAATGCGGCGTCCACACGTAACCGCGCGGCCAGGCTTCGGACATCGGGAAGTTCCGTATCGCTCATGATCACCGGATAAGCCTGGCGGCTCATCTCGGCCGCGGCTCTGATCAGCATGTCATGACGCTTGTACGGCACACCGCGTCCGAAGGTGACAAGCAGGTCCCGGTCGACCGGAATGCCGTGCCGGGTCAGTAGCCCCGACATATGGGATGGCGAGCGTCGGTGGTACCAGTGGTCAGTGGTGTCCACCCCGTTTCTGGTCGGGACAAACGTGTTCGGGTGCGCACCGTAATCGTCGATCAGATGCTGTGACATATATCGGCTGATCGAACCGAGTCGCACTTTGGGCGTGACCTTCGCCCAGTGCACGGGCAGGGACTCGGCCATCAGCCGCTCAGGGTTCGGCAGGGGCATTTCATGCACGAAGGCAGTCGCATGGGACACATAGACCGCTGTGATGTCGACACCTGCCGCGTCGGCCTGCAGTGAGGCATGGATCGGTGCGAAGGCGAATACGGGCTCGTGGCAGTAGGCGACCAGGACGTCGTACCGAGAAGCGAGGTCGATCAGCCGGCCGGCCAGCGCCGCCGACGCGATCTGCCAGTTCCTCAGTTCCCCCAAGCCCGCGTCTCCCCAGACCGCGTTGGCCGCAAGTCCCGTGGTACCACTGGGGACGACAGAGAACGTACCTCCGGTTTCCCTGATCCGTTCCTGGTAGTGGGCGGACAGCTTCTCGTCGTAGTGTGGATGCGCGCGCTGATAGGCGATCTCGACGAAGTGCGGAGTGAGCTCCACGCCTTGATGCGCCAGGGCCCTCTGAACCGCGGGAAGGGCCGCGATCTGCCCGCGTATCGCTGTCCCTACACCGCCGAGGAATATCTGAACGCCCTCGAACGCCGCGTGTACGAGGCCCACCCGCAGATGTCTGCTCGGATCCCTCGTGCGCGGGTGCCGCGCGCCGTCGTCCAGCGACGAACTCATTGGTCACCACCTGCGCGATTCTCGGATTCATTCACCGATGCGACCGATTGATGTTCAGGCCATGAGGATGGGAACCAACCGCCTGGAGAGCGCCAGACTTGTCAGAGAAGGGTTCGCGGATCCCTGCCTGGGGAAGATCGCCGGACCGACCGCGAAGAGACCGTCGATCTCGCAGAACTCCTGGTTCTCGTTGAGTACATCCCCCAGAGCGAGCGTGCCTCCCTCATGTTCCTCGCTCCCCAGAGGGCTCGACCAGGTCACCGGCTGATGGTGGACAGGAGGGTGGCCCTCGTCCCTCAGTGACTCCCGGACAGATCGCAGAGTCCTGCTGGGCGCGGTGAATGTGAAGTCGAACTCCAACGGGACCGACTTCACACCGAATTCGGTACACCATACGGACCAGAACTCCTGTAGCTCATCGCGCTGGGCCTCCACAGTCCGGGCGTCCTGGTCGGCGAGTCCCGTCGAGATCGTCACGGGCCAGGGCCATGCCTCCCCCGGCGAACAGGAGACGACGCCCTGTGCGGAACGTATCTGCTCGCCTGTGGCCCACACTTCCAACCGCAGGTCCCCTGCCTCGGTGAGATCAAGCTGGATGAACAGGTTGGAGTGCGACGAACCGCTTCCCGGCGTGAAGCTGAAGACACCTTCCCGTGCCCGCGAGACGAGCCAGTCCGGCAAACCCTCGGACGTGAGGGACACGTTGAACCCCTGCACGATGTGATCAACAAGCCCCGTCAGATGGCTCTCGGCCCGTTTCCCCGCCCGGTGGAGGGCTTGGATCGCGAGACGAGTGCTTTCCACGGTTCCCGCCGCGAGCACGACCTTCCCCGCTGTGACCCTCTTCTCTTCACCGCTCACCCTGTGCCGGACAGCAACGCCTTCCGCTCGGCCCCGGGTGGTGAGCACGGCCAGTGTTTCGATGTCCGGCGCGATACGGACGCCACCGCCCCCTCCGCGACTCTTCGCCGCGGTATCGGGCTCCAGCCAGTGCGAGAGTGGGGAGTACGCCTCCCACCGTGGAGATCCGGCGCCGGCCGGCCGCACCGCCCGAGGTGGATCGACGAAACGGAAGCGTCCGACGCGCAGGGCCCTGTCGTCCGTAGTCGCCGTGGTTGCCGCTGCCCTCTGGCTCCACTCCCTCAGATCCGACCGCACGCGCGCGTAGAGCGAAGCACCGTGCTGCCAGGAGTGCGCGAGATCGTCGACCACCGAACGCGGCCAGTCGGCCTCCGTCAGTGCCCAGTCCTCGACCGGCAGCAGCACACCGTGCCAGTAGAGGGACCGGCCCCCAACCCGTCGGCGCAGGCCCGACCCCTGGCCGAAATGAGGCTCGGCCGCTGAATTCCACAGCTGGACGAAGTACTCGTCGGATCGCTCGTCGGTCCAGATACGGTCGGCGGTTGCAGCATCGTTCGCGGCGTAAACATGGCGGAGGTCGTCGCCCGCGCCCGCTTCGACGACCAGCACATCGCCTGCCCCCGCCACGTCGAGGTGCTTTGCCAACTCCAGACCCGCGAGGCCGCCTCCGACAATCAGCACCTCCGCCCGATCTGGCAACTCTTCCCATTTCCAGCTGAGATGGGTGTCGAGGGACGTCGTCATCTGCCGCATTGATCTGCCTTCCGATGGAGGGGCGTTACGACACTCGCGAGGTTCCGATCCGTCCTGACCAGCCTCAGAGGAAAGCGGTGACCGGCCCGGATGGTTCACGGAAGGGGTTGATCACCCTGTCACCGGGGCCGCCCCGGAGGCCGCGACTGCGCCTCAGATCCCGCACGACGGTGAGTTTGCGCATCCAGCGATCCGTCCCGTCGTAGCGCGCCTGGAAGGTCCGGCGGCCATGCAGCGCACGATAGTTGTCGATGAGCAGCAGGTCCCCTTCCCCAAGACACACCGTCACGGCACGTTCCCCCAACTGCGCGGCAAGCGCACCAAACGCCTCTTCGGCTCCGACGTCTCCTGGAAGTGCGTCGGTATAGGGAACGTCCACGCGCAGGTAGGGCGCTTCACGCGAGCCGAACAGCAAGGGACGGGCCAGTCCGCGCGCTTCTGACGCGTCGTCGGCCCTGCGTAGATGTTCGGAGTCCGGCCTGATCAGGAACCGGGGGGAGAAGAGGACGTCGAGATCCAGGTCGGAGAAATCCAGATCCGTGGCCGTGACGATCGTGTTGGGGATCTTGTCGTTGTTCCTGAGACAGAGCAGAGCCAGAGCATCGCATCGTTGATCACTGAAGCAGTCTTCGATGTGGAGTTCCAGATCCGCGTCGCTGCCGTGGCCCGTCTGCTGATCCTCGTGCCCTCGTATGGGCAGGACATCATTGAATATCCGACCGTCCTGGAGGCTGGACCAGCCTATGGGTTCGCCCAGTTGGGAAGCGGTCAGAGCCAGCCAGAAGTCCTGGCGGAGGGTGGAGTCCTGATCCCGTTCCTTCCAGTGCCCGGGGGTCGGACAGGCGGCTCCGCCCACGGGTCCGTTACGGATGACCAGCGCCGCAGTCGATTCGGCGTACCTCACTTCGTGTATCGCGTCCAGGAGTTCGACTGGAAGCCTGGATCCATAATGTGCGGCACGTCGCAGAAATCCTGGATCGTCGGCTCGCACGAATTCTTCACACAGCGTTCCCAGCAGATCGGAGCACTCGGACGACGCTTCCTCGGTAAGAGATATCTCCCGCAGGCCACGTGGTGCCTGAACTGTCCCGTCAGTGCTTCGCACTATCGTCCCCCTCCGACTCGGCCTGCCACGCTTCGCGTTTCCCTCGGGGTTACCGACCGTGTGTCCCGGACCTGGTGCGCCATCTCCTGGAAGAGCTTCTGCCACGGTTTGGGATCGAACGACCGCAGGACCTGTTCCTTGTCTCGCTTCAAGCGATCCCTGACCTCGGGATCACCGTGATGGTTTTTCACCATCAGATCAAGGAGCCCGGTGGCCGCTGCCGATAATTCCTCAGGGTCCGACACCTTGACGCAACTGCTTTCAGTGCCATAAATGTCTTCGAAGCAAGCGTATTCGCTGACAGCGCAAGGGACCTCGGAAATGGCCGCCAAAGCCGGCCCGAGTCCTACGCTCTCGACGTCGGATGTGTTCGGGGTGAACAGCACGGCGCCCCCGCCGGCTCGGCACATTCTGAGCAGATCAATTTCATCGAGACACCATAGGCCCGCATCATCCTGGTGACTCGACAACGGGACCCCGTTCAGAAAGACCACGTCTTCTTGAACGTTCAATTCCTGGACGAGGGAGGCCACCTTGTGAGCGTAAGGCGGATCTTCGTCGAGGCTTCCGAATACCAGAAGATAGGGTGCCGGCTTCTGCCGCTCGTCGCAGATTCTCCTCATTTCCGCGAACATCGCGACCGAAATCTCGACGCCCTTCACCTGAAAAACTCTCACGGGCACGAGCAGCAGGGGCCGGTCCGGGTCCATTCCTCGCTGTTCCAGAAAGGCCGCATGCCGGTCTTCCAGCCCCTCGGAATCCAGTGTCGGAAGTACGTTCGGCACTGTTGTCGCGCTTATCTCCGTCGGATACTTCTTCACTTCCTCCGCCAGTCCGGAAGAGACAACTGCCCAACGGTGACACGGGTGTGTCCCGGGCAGGGGCGTGAACTGATTCGGCCCGGGAGGGTACACACGGGCCCCCTCCTCGAAGACCGAATAGCTGGCGAAGAGGTCATGATCCCAGAACAGAACGCCTCCCGGCGTACCGGCGGGCCATCGACGGGCAGCTGCCCTGTGCAGGCCAAGGGTTACCGGCACGGCATCGGAGAGGGTCATATTGACCGCACACACCCAATCGACATCGTGCTCGTCGAACCATCGTGTGAAGTACTCCTCGTACGGTCCGGCAAGCGACTCCACGGCACGATGCAGATCCGCACGCTCTTCGTCGTCAAGCGTGTCGGCGCGGGCCACCGCAGCGCGGATTCTGGTCAGTTCACGCATGAGCTCCGCCCGGCCGGTTCCCAGGGGAACAGCCGTACTGACGGACATCCAGCCGGGATACCCGCTGTCCTCGGATCCACGAGGGAAGAAGTGTTTCTTGTCGGGCCGCCATGAGAAACCGAGATCAGCCACGACCGGCAACTCAAGGCTCCCGCTCGGAAGCTCAGACTCTATTACGTTCCGGAAGATGGTGAGCAGACCGCTCACAGGGAGTCCATCCCCTGACACCAGAGCCAGCTTCATCGAAAACCTCTTCCCTGAAGATGGTGGCCCGAATCTCAATTCCGAAATGTTTTGCACGCGAACGGAGGACGCAGCCACGACGCCGCATCGGGAGCGTAGTTTTCCGGGCAGTTCACCACTGGACTGGAGCGCACCTTCCCACTCATTCCCGGGAGAACGCCGACCACACCCATGGAGGAAACTGGTTGCACACGCAATTGAAGTTACGGTTGTGATTCAAGAGGTGTCAAGTGACACCTTGACGGCCGCACAGTTCAGGCCAGGACAAGTGTCATAAAAATTCCTACCACGTCCCGAACGGGGCCCCGTACCTCCCTTGACGGCCGACCGGGACAGCACCCCGAAGCCATCAGCACGATCTCGGCCAATTCTCGACGGAATGCATACGACCGGCGTTGTGAGGAAAATCGCTCTCCGCGCCATGATGTTTCGCCGGGGCGACCGAATTATTCGCCAGAAGGTGACATGGCTGCACAGAAGATGACATGGACGCGATGAGTACGCAAAAAATCCTCTTGTTCCGACGGTGCTAGGTCCTGTCCGGTCCGATCGCCCTGGTGGTCTCGGGCGCGGGGGACGACCCGGCTCCGGAGGACGAGGCCGCCGTCCCGCACCC
>NZ_JBEOUD010000041.1:0-80855 GCF_040303865.1 Streptomyces sp. NPDC094034
GGGAGCCATGGCGGAGCCCTGGTGACTGACGACAACGCGGCGAGGCGCGGTGCCAGGGCACGCGAGCCCGGCAAGATCCGAACGAAAGGCCCTAGCCGGGACCCAGGGCTTCGGACCTCGGATCCCCGACGTCGGCAGCGGCCCTCAGCTCTCCGGCCGAGCGACCCTGACCACGTACTTTCCCCGCACACCGCCCGACTCCAGCGCCTGGTGCGCCGCCGCCGTCTCCTCCAGCGGGAAGACCGTGTCCACGGCCGGGCTCAGCTTCCCCTCGGCCACATGACGGGCGAGGCGGTCGAAATCCTTCCGCGTGGGGTTGCCGCTGAAGAAGCGCACCCGGCTACGGCCATGGACCGTGCTGGCCGCGACGTAGCCGAGCGTCGCGGCGGCCCGTGCCGGGTCGAAGGCGAGGGTGACCATGCGCCCGCCGGGGGCCAGCAGGCGCCGGAATTCCCGCAGATCGCCTCCCGCGGTGTCCAGGACCACATCGAAGCGGCCCAGTTCCGCCGGGCGGACTGTCCGGTGGTCGACGGCCTTGTGAGCACCGAGTTCGCGGACGAAGCCGAGATTGGCGGCGCGGGCGAGCGCCGTGACCTCGGCGCCGTACGCCCGGCCGAGTTGGACGCCGGCGCTGCCGGTGCCGCCCGACGCGCCCCGTACCAGCAGGCGCTCCCCGGAACGCAGCCCGGCCTTCTCCCGCAGCGCGGTGATGACGGCGGTGGCCACCGGCAATGTGGCGGCTTCGACCAGGTCCAGCCCATCGGGCATCCGGCCGAGCCGTTTGGCGGGCACACTCACGTACTCGGCCGCGCTGCCGAACCCGGCGGTCCGCCCCAGGACACCCCATACGCGGTCGCCGATCGCGAACTGTGTCGTACCGGCGCCCAGCGCGGCGACCTCGCCGGTGAGGTCCAACCCGACACGCTGGGGGAACTTCCGGCCGGTCAGCAACGGCATGCGGCCGGCACGGGCCGTGAGCTCGCCGCCGTTGACGCTGAACGCGCCCACCCGCACAAGCACCTCGCCGGGGGCCGGCTCGGGGCGTGGCACCCTGCCCACGTAGAGCACATCGGGGCCGCCGAAACGGTCGAAGAGCACTGCCTTCATCATGCGGTCGTCCATCGTTCCCACCCTTTGTCACGGTGTCCGTACGGGAATCCGGGACCGACCGTAGGCTCTTAAACGGATGGAACCGTCCACTTGGACCGGAAGCGAGAGACATCGATGGCGAAATCCTCTCGGATCACAGAACCGGGCGGGGTACGGGCCGACGCCCGGCGTAACCGTGAGCGCGTACTCGCCGCTGCCCGCGCGGTCTTCGCCCAGCAGGGGATCGACGCACCGATGGCGACCGTCGCCCGCCGGGCCGGAGTTGGCGTAGCGACGCTCTACCGACATTTCCCGACCCGGGACGCCCTGGTGCGGGGCGCGTTCACGCGGCAGATGGAGACCTGCGCCCAGGCGCTCGACGATGCCCTGGCCGACCCCGACCCATGGCAGGGCTTTCAGCGGCTGATCGAAACGGTCAGCGAGCTCCAGCGCGCGGAGAAGGGGTTCCCGGCCGCGTTCGTCGCCGCCTTCCCCGACGATCCGGCGGAACACGCGCGGTCCCGGGAGCGCGTCGAGCGGGACCTCTCGACCCTGGTGCGCAGAGCGCAGGCAGCGGGCGCACTACGGGCCGATTTCCACCCTTCCGACCTCGTCGTGGCCCTGTTGGCGAACTGCGCTCTGATCAACACCCTGCCGGACGACAGCGCGGCATCCCGGCGTCTGATGGCCTACCTGATCCAGTCGTTCCGTGCCGAGGGGGCCAACGCCCCGCTGCCCCGGCCGTCTTCGCTGTCACCCCGCAACCTCCCGATCACGGCCGACAACCCGAAAGAACACCGGAATCCGCCGTGAGTTCCGGCCTGCTGGAAACTCACTCGCACCGTGGCCACGGGCGCGGGCGCTCAGTCGGCCCGGGCCGCCGCGTCCGTCGCCGTGCTGTCCCCGGCGGCCGTGCCGCCGTCGTGCCGCGCGACCACGGCAGCGCGGCGCGGGCGCGAGCGGGACACCGTCACCCCCGCCAGACACAGGGCGCCGCCCGCCAGCGTGAACAGGCCCGGTATCTCGTCCAGGAGCAGCCAGGCCATCAGCACGACCAGCGCCGGGACCGCGTACGTCGTCGCGCCCATCCGGCCCGCCGTCGTACGGGCCAGCGCGTAGGCCCAGGTCGTGAACGCCAGCGCGGTCGGGAACACGCCCAGATAGACCATGTTGAGCGTGGCGGACAGCGGGGCGTCGGCGGCCTCGTGGAGCAGTTGTCCGGCGAACGGCAGACAGGCGACGGCGCCGACCAGACAGCCGAAGGTGGTCACCTGGAGCGCGCTCGCCTTCGCCAGCGCGGGCTTCTGCGCCACCACCCCGCCCGCGTAGGCCACCGCCGCCAGCAGACACAGCAGCACCCCCAGTACCGAGGCATGGCCCTCGCCGGACATCGAGAGCCCCACCACGACCGCGCCCGCGAACGACACCGCCATGCCCGCCAGCAGCCGGGGCGGCAGCGTCTCGCCCAGCAGCCGGGCGCCGAGCAGGGCGATGAGGATCGGGCCAATGTTCACGACCATCGCGGCCGTGCCCGCGTCGACCTCCTGCTCGCCCCAGTTCAGCACCACCATGTAGACGCCGAACCAGAGCAGACCCGACACCGCGATCCCGGGCCAGGCGGCGCGCGGCGGAAGGCCCTCACGCCGTACGAGCCAGACCGCGCCGAGGACGAGCGCGCCCGCGACCAGCCGGCCGAGGGCCAGCGCGCCCGGCGAGTAGGCGGCGCCGGCGCTGCGGATCGAGACGAAGGCCGAGGCCCAGAGCACGACCGTCACTCCCGCCGCGGCCACGGGCAGCCAGGTCGGAGGGGCGGGGCGGGCGGAGATGTTCGAGTGCGTCATACGGTGAAGGTACGCGGACAACGCGTCGGCTCTCACCGCAATATCGCGGGCTCGACACCCAGCCTCTCGTACGGCTCCCGCTCCCCGTCCTCGGTCACCCAGGGACGTTTCGGCGCGGGCCGAAGCGCGCGCCCGCGGGAGCCGACGCCGTCCCCCTGTCCCCGGCCCCGTCCCCGGCTACGTCCGCGGCCCCGGCCCCGTACCCGTCCCTGTCCCTGTCCCTGTCCCTGTCGCCGACGCGTACCGCTCGTGCTGGAGGGAGAGGCCGTCGAGCAGCGCCCGCAGCCCGGTCTCGAAAGCACCCTCGTCCACCTGCTGCTGCCGCTCGGCGAGCAGATGGGCCCGGCCGAGGTGCGGATATTCGGCGGGGTCGTACGCCGTCGCGTCGTCGACGAAGCCGCGCGCGAACGAACCGAGCGCCGAGCCGGTGATGAAGTACCGCATCAGCGCGCCGATATGGGTGGCCTGCGCGGGCGGCCAGCCGGCCCGGACCATCGCCCCGAAGACGGCGTCGGCGATCCGCAGCCCGGCCGGCCGGCGGCCGGGGCCGACGGCGAGGACCGGGACGAGGTGCGGGTGGTCGGCGAGCGCCGCGCGGTAGGAGACGGCCCAGTCGTGCAGCGCGGTGCGCCAGTCACGGCCGTCGCTCTCCTCGAACATCGACAGATCGACCCGCGCGGCGACCGCGTCGGCGACGGCTTCGAGGATCTCGTCCTTGGTACGGAAGTGGTTGTAGAGGGAGGGTCCGCTCACCCCCAGCTCGGCCGCGAGCCGCCGGGTGGAGACCGCTTCCAGGCCCTCCGCGTCCACGAGCGCGCCCGCCGCCTCGACGATGCGTTCTCTGCTGAGCAGGGGCTTGCGCGGTCTGGCCATGGCGCACATGGTAGGGCCTGCCGATCAGGAGCCGGCGGTGCTGATGGACTGTGGGGTGCGCGGGTGAACCTCGGGCCAAGCGCGGCGCGCCGGGCTTCCTCGGGCTTCCTCGGCCTTCTTCGGTCGGGCTTCCTCGGTCGGGCTTCCTCGTACCGGCTCTGAGTACCCGCTGAGTAGGGATACGGATGTGGCGGGCGCAGGCGCCCTCGATGCTGACCGGTATGACTGAGACTCCCGTCAAGCAGCAGAACACCGCGGCCTTCTACGGTCAGGCCGTCCTCTCCTTCGGCCTCGCGCTGGCGGCCGTGACCGTCGGCATCATCAAGCTCGAAGCCAGCGCGTGGGTGCGCGGCTTTCTCGGTATCGCCGTCCTGTATCTGACGACCTCGGCGTTCACCCTGGCCAAGGTGGTCAGAGACCGCCAGGAGGCCGGTCAGATCGTCAGCCGGGTCGACCAGGCGAGACTTGAGAAGATGCTCGCTGAGCACGACCCCTTCCAGAAGCTCTGACCCGTCGTTCGTGGCCGCAGGCCCCCGCGACGGAAGCCCGGAGTCGCTCTAAGCGCTTGCTCACCCTCGGGGTATGGTGTTCGTCCCGCCCGGTGGGCCGGGCGGGACGGGTGAGCCGGATGGAACGGGAAGAGGTGAGCGATGCGCGCGGCGGAGCGGACAGGGGACGGCGAGAACGCGCCGTGGGGTGAGGTCACCCCGGAGGCAGCCAGAAGACTGCTGGTCGCCGCGGTCGAGGCGTTCGCCGAGCGTGGCTACCACGCCACCACCACCCGCGATATCGCCGGGCGCGCCGGGATGAGTCCGGCGGCGCTCTACATCCACTACAAGACCAAGGAAGAACTGCTCCACCGGATCAGCCGGATCGGCCACGACAAGGCCCTGGCGCTGCTGACGGCCGCGGCCGACGGCGAGGGCACGGCGGCGCAGCGGCTCGCCGAGGCCGTCCACTCCTTCGTGCGCTGGCACGCCGAGGGACACACCACGGCGCGGGTCGTGCAGTACGAGCTGGACGCGCTCGGCCCCGAGCACCGGGCCGAGATCGTCGAACTGCGGCGGCGCAGCACGGCGACGGTGCGGCGCATCCTCGTCGACGGCGTGCGGGACGGGGAGTTCGACGTCCCCGACGTACCGGGCACCACACTCGCGGTGCTGTCGCTCTGTATCGATGTGGCGCGCTGGTTCAACGCGGCGGGGGCCCGTACCCCCGACGAGGTCGGCGCCCTCTACGCCGACCTCGTCCTGCGCATGGTCGCCGTGCGGAAGTGATCGCGCGGAAGTGACCGTGCGGAAGTGATCGCGCGGAAGTGATCGCGCGGGAGCGGAGCCCCTCAGAAGTAGTACCGGTCAGAAGTAGTACCGGGAGACCGACTCCGCCACACAGGCCGGCTTCTCACCGCCCTCGCGCTCCACCGTCACGAGCGTGGTGAGCTGCACCCCGCCGCCCGCCTCCGTGAACTCCGTCAGAACGGCCGACGCGCGCAGCCGCGAGCCGACCGGTACGGGGGAGGGGAAACGGACCTTGTTCGTCCCGTAGTTGATGCCCATCTTCACGTTCTCGACCCGCAGGATCTGCGGCACGAACGCGGGCAGTAGCGACAGCGTCAGATAGCCGTGCGCGATCGTCGTCCCGAACGGCCCGGTCGCGGCCAGCTCCGGGTCCACATGGATCCACTGGTGATCACCGGTGGCCTCGGCGAAGAGGTCGATCCGCTTCTGGTCGATCTCCAGCCACTCGCTGTGCCCCAGCTGCTCGCCGACCCCGGCGCGCAGTTCCTCGGCGGAGGTGAAGATCCTCGGCTCGGCCATGTCCCTGTTCCCTGCCTCTCCAGCCCATGAAGCCTGTCAGGCGCATCCGTCTAAGCGCTTGCTCAGCATGTGGGGCCACCGCTCTCCTGTCAACGCGGACACAGAGTGGACGACCTAGGGTCTAGGGGTGCCTCAGATTCCGGAGAAGATCCACGAACTCACCGTCGGCCAGTTGTCGGCGCGCAGCGGTGCCGCCGTGTCCGCCCTGCACTTCTACGAGTCCAAGGGGCTCATCCGCAGCCGCAGAACAAGTGGTAACCAGCGCCGCTACGGGCGCGACGCACTGCGCCGTGTGGCCTTCGTCCGCGCCGCCCAGCGCGTCGGTATCCCGCTCGCGACGATCAGGGACGCCCTGGCCGAACTGCCGCAGGAGCGCACCCCGAACCGGGACGACTGGGCGCGGCTCTCGGCGGCCTGGCGCGCGGAGCTGGACGCGCGCATCAAGCAACTCGGGCGGCTCCGTGACCACTTGACCGACTGCATCGGCTGCGGCTGTCTGTCGCTGGAAACCTGTGTGCTGTCCAACCCGGACGACATCTTCGGTGAGCGCATGACGGGCTCGCGCCTGCTCGCGGAACGCCGGACTCCGAAAAACCCCGAATGCTCCTGACCCCGCGCACGGCCGTGAACCGCGCCGTGCCACAGGACTGAACAGATCACCGATTCCGCGGGGGCGCGCCATACCCGCGGTCCGCCCCCGCGGACCTCAGGCCACCGACGCCAGATCCTTGAGCCGCACCCGCTTCGCCCGCTTCAGTGCCTCGGACGTGAGGACGGGCAGCGGTACGACGATGCCGCAGCCCATACAGACCGGTCCCGACCAGGGCTCGCCCGCCAGGTCGGGGCGCCAGACGATGTCATGGTCCGCGCAGACCGGGCAGGTCGCCCCCGGGCCCGTCTCCAGTCCGGAGATCAGTCGGCGCAGCACCTCGGCCAGTGACTCGGCCGGATGGACGGCCGGGTCGTCGCACCGGGCGACGCCGTTACCGCCCCAGGTCCGCCGGTGCCAGTCGTCGAAGCTCATGGGGCGCCGCAGCCCTTCGTACTTCTCGCGCCTGCGCCGTTCCGCGAACTCCCTCTCGTACGTGAGCCAGACGGCCCGCGCCTCCTCCAGCTCGTCCAGCGCGGCCATCAGCCGCACCGGATCGGGTGCCCTGTCCTCGGGCTCGATGCTGTGCCTCGCGCACAGATGATCCCAGGTAGCCCGGTGCCCATAAGGGGCGAATCGCTCCAAGCACTTGCGCAGTGAGTACCGTCGCAAGGCCAGATCGCATCGCGGGTCGCGCACCTGTCTCGCAAGACTCCGGAATCCGGCCATCGCATGCCACCTCCGTCGCTTCATCGGCGTTGAGGAATGGACGTACGCCTGCCCCATTCGGCTCCATCAAAAAACAGATGGCACCCATGGATTCCGACATTCCGGTTGTTATCGAGCCGAATTCGATGGCGATTCACAGAAACCGGCGCCTGGCGGTTCGGAAAAGGTGACTGATGTTCATCTTACTGGGCGGTCATACCGTCGGTAACCTCCGGGCACCGGCCTCCCCGAGGAGCACCCATGCGACGACGCACCGGAAGACTCGCCAGCGCCACCGCCGCGGCGGTGTTCGCGCTGGGCGCGGCTCTGCTGACCCCGCTGCCACAGGCTGCCGCCGAACCCGCACGGGCACCCGCCCCCGCGGCGGACGCGGACGCCCGCGGCGCGGCGGCCGACCCCGTCACCGATCACTGCCAGGGCCAGTGCGCCGATATCCTGCCGCCCGGCCAGAACGGCAACGCCACCCTCGCCGACATCCTCGGCAACCGTCTGTTCGGCACCTTCCCCGCCCATGCCTCCGATCAACTCGCCCGGTACGACGCGCTGGTGGCGGGTCATGGCGGACTCACCGACGCGAAGCTCGCCGACTTCTTCAACGACGCCTCCTTCGGGGTACCCGCGGACCAGATCGAGTCCGTCACCTCCCCGCGCGACGACGTCACCATCACCCGCGACAAGAAGACGGGCGTCCCGCACATCAAGGGCACCACCCGCTACGGCACCGAGTTCGGCGCCGGCTACGCGGCGGCGCAGGACCGGCTGTGGATGATGGACCTCTTCCGCCATATCGGCCGCGGCGAGCTGACCTCCTTCGCGGGCGGCGCGCTCGCCAACCAGGGCCTTGAGCAGCAGTTCTGGCCCTCGGCCCCGTACACGGAAGCGGAGTACGAGGCCCAGATCGAGCGGATCAGGACCACCGAGGGCGAGCGCGGCGAGCTGGCCATGGCGGACGCGCAGGCGTATGTCGACGGCATCAACGCCTACCGCCAGAAGTCCAAGGACGGCCGCTACTTCCCCGGCGAGTACGTACTCACCGGCAAGATCGACTCCATCACCAACGTCGGCGAGATCCAGCCCTTCAAGCTCACCGACCTGATCTCCATAGCGTCCGTCGTCGGCGGACAGTTCGGCGGCGGGGGCGGCGGCGAGGTACAGGCGGCGCTCTCGCTCCTCGCCGCCCAGCAGAAGTACGGTGTCGTCAAGGGCACCGAGGTCTGGGAGTCGTTCCGCCAGCGCGACGATCCCGAGGCCGTGCTCACCGTCCACGACGGCACCCGCTTCCCGTACGCGCGCAAGCCCGCCCAGCCGCGCGGTACGGCCATGCCCGACGCCGGCTCGGTCCAGGCCGAACAGCTGGTGTACGACAGGACCGGCTCGGCCGCCACGAACGCCAAGGCCCCGGTCGCCGCCCCGGAGAAACTCAAGCCGCTCCAGGGCCTCTTCGACGACGGTGTCGTCCCGCCCGGATCGCTCTCCGCCAAGCGCGGGATGTCCAACGCGCTGCTCGTCTCGGGACAGCACACCGCGAGCGGCAATCCCGTGGCCGTCTTCGGGCCGCAGACCGGCTACTTCGCGCCACAGCTCATGATGCTCCAGGAACTCCAGGGCCCCGGCATCAGCGCC
The DNA here is from genome assembly GCF_040303865.1 of Streptomyces sp. NPDC094034. Lineage (NCBI taxonomy): Bacteria > Bacillati > Actinomycetota > Actinomycetes > Kitasatosporales > Streptomycetaceae > Streptomyces > Streptomyces sp. NPDC094034. The sequence goes on from NZ_JBEOUD010000041.1 coordinate 8,562, forward strand.
CGAGGCGTCGCCTTCGCCGGAGTCGGCATGTACGTCCAGATGGGGCGCGGCCAGGACTACGCCTGGAGCGCCACCTCGGCGGGCCAGGACATCACCGACACCTACGCCATCGAGCTGTGCGAACCGAACGGCTCGCCCGCCACCAAGGCGTCCACGCACTACCTCTACCGCTCCGTCTGCACCCCGATGGAGAAGATGGAGCGCAGCAACTCCTGGAAGCCGACCGTCGCCGACTCCACCGCCGCGGGCTCCTACCGGCTCCAGGTCTGGCGTACCAAGTACGGCATGGTCACCCACCGCGCGACCATCGGCGGCAAGCCCGTCGCCTACACCTCACTGCGGACCACCTACCGGCACGAAGCCGACTCGATCATCGGCTTCCAGATGCTCAACGACCCCGCGTACACCAAGGACGCCGCCTCCTTCCAGCAGGCGGCGCACCGCATCGGCTACGCCTTCAACTGGTTCTACGCGGACTCGCGCACGGCCGCCTTCTTCAACAGCGGCTCGAACCCGGTGCGCGCGGCGGGCGTCGATCCGGCGCTGCCCGTCAAGGCCGAGCAGGCGTACGAATGGCAGGGCTTCGACCCGGTGCACAACACCGCCACGTACACGCCCTTCGCCCAGCATCCGCAGTCGGTCGGGCAGGACTACTACATCTCCTGGAACAACCGGCAGGCGAAGGAGTACGACGCGGCGGGCTTCGGCTTCGGCGCGGTGCACCGCGGCGATCTGCTGGACGACCGCGTCAAGAAGCTGGTCGCGGACGGCGGCGTCACCCGTGCCTCGCTCACCAGGGCGATGGCCGAGGCGGCCGTGACCGATCTGCGCGGTGAGCAGGTGCTGCCGGAGCTGCTGAGGGTGCTGCGTTCGGCGCCCGTCACGGATCCGCAGCTCAGCACCGCCGTACAGCGACTGGAGTCCTGGCACGCGGCGGGCTCCCCGCGCAAGGAGACGGCGCAGGGCTCGCACACGTACGGGCACGCCGACGCCGTACGGATCATGGACGCGTGGTGGCCGAGGCTGGTGGAGGCCGCGTTTGGGCCGGGCCTCGGCGACGGCCTTTTCCAGGCGCTCACCGCCTCGCTCCCGACCGACGAGTCCCCGGCTTCCAGCCATGGCCCGACGGGCGCGCACAGCGGCTCCGCGTTCCAGTACGGCTGGTGGGGATATGTCGACAAGGATCTCCGTCAGGTCCTGGGCGAACCGGTCCAGGCCCCGACACCGGACACCTTCTGCGGGGGCGGCTCCCTGAGTGCCTGCCGTGACGTGCTCCTCACCGCCCTGAAGACAGCGGCGGCGGCACCCGCGGGCGCGGTGTATCCGGGCGACGACAGTTGCGCGGCCGGGGACCAGTGGTGCACGGACACGATCATCCACCGGGCGCTGGGCGGCATCAACCACCCGAAGGTCAACTGGCAGAACAGGCCGACGTACCAGCAGGTGGTGGAGTTCCCGAGCCACCGTTAGCGACCGGTCGGCGGCCGGGAGCTCGCGCGGCGTCCCGCGCGTACGAAGCGGGGGACGCCGCGGGCCGATCACCGTTACAGTGACGGCCGTTGGCGCGGCGGCTCGGGGGGCGGCAGGGTGGGCGACGACGTGAGTGACCGGATGCGCGCGACACCGCGGCAGGGCCGCCGTTTCGGACCGTTCACAGTACTGGCGGAGCTGGCCGGCGGCGGGATGGGCCGTGTCTACCTGGCCCGCTCACCGGGCGGCAGGACCGTGGCCGTGAAGACACTGCTGGCGGACGGCGCGAGCGACGTGGTCTCCGAGGCCGACCGGCGCCGCTTCGCCCGTGAGGTGGCGCTCGCGCAGCGGGTACGGGGGGTGTACACGGCGAGCGTCGTGGACGCGGACGCCACGGCGCCCATGCCCTGGATGGCGACGGAGTACATCGCGGCGCCCTCGCTGGGGGATCTGGTGGCCGGCTGCGGGACGCTGAGGCCGGACGCCCTGTACTGGGTCGCGGCCGGTATCGCGGAGGCACTGGTCAGCATGCACACGGCCGGCCTGGTGCACCGCGATGTGAAACCGTCGAACGTCCTCCTGCCCATCGAGGGCCCACGAGTGATCGACTTCGGGATCTCCCAGGCCGACGATGTGACCAGGACCCAGGCCGTGCTGGGTACGGTCGCGTTCGCCGCTCCCGAGCAGGCGAAGGGCGATCCCACCACCCCGGCCTCGGACGTCTTCTCGCTGGGTGCGACCCTCTTCCATCTGGCGGTCGGCAGGGCGCCGTACCGGGACGGCGGCGCGGGTCCCGCCCTGGAGCAGCTGGTTCGGGCGGCGATGGGCGACGTGGACGTGTCCGGGCTGGCACCCGAACTCGAAACCCTGGTGCTGCCCTGCCTGGCGCTCGACCCGGCGGACCGGCCGACACCCGCCCGGATCCTGGAGATGTGCGCCGCACATCTGCGGCGCCGGCCGGAGGCCCGGGGCGGGGCCGACTGGCTCGACCCGGCCTGGATCACCGAGATCGAGCGATACCGCGAGCGCCGCTCCCAGGAGGTGGCGGAGGCGCGGCGGCGCGCCGACCCGGACGCCGCGACAGGCCCGGTGGTGGCACCGCCCCCTACCTCGGTGCTGCCGCCCGCGCCGCCGGACCCACCACGGCGCCGGCCCGCGCGGACCTGGGCGTGGGCCGCCGCGACGGCCGTCGGGTCCGCGGCGCTGGCGGTCCTCCTGGTGTTACGGCCGTGGGAGAGCGCCGGACCGACGGTCGTCGCGCCCGACGAACCGGTCGGGTTCTACGCCGTGGAGCGGAAGACGACCGGAGTGTGCGGGGCCGACCCCGCCGCCCTGCCCGCCCCCGATCCGTCGCTCTCCTATACGGCGGACGACCGCGGTGCCTGTGCCACGGTCTCCCGCGCCGGCGGGCTGACCGTACGGAAGCTGGACGGCGTCCGCGCGTTCGAGGACCGGGAGTCGGGGCAGGGCTGGGTCGTCGAGGTCACCTTCAACAGCGAGGACGCGGCCCGCTTCACCCTTCTGACGGGGCAGGTCGCCGGACAGCCGGAACCGCGCAACGAGATCGCCGTCGTCACCGGCAGCCGGCTGCTGGCCAACCCCGTCGTCCTGGACCGGCTGACGAGCCCCACGGTCACGATCGCGACGAAACTCACCGAGGCCCAGGCGCGGTTCCTGGCCAGCGCGCTCGGCGCCCGCTGAAGGGCTGTTTCCCCACGGACCGAGCCTCGATGGAACACGGGCGAGCAGGGGCGAGTACGGACCGAGCCCGGACCGGACGGCGCCGGGCCTCGCGTGTCAGCCCAGCTCGCGCTCCCGTGTCTCCGGCAGCGCCCGCACGCACAGCAGGGAGACCACGGCCATCCCGAAGACGTACCAGCCCACCGACGCCGAGCCGAAGCCGGACTGAAGGCGCGGCACGACCAAGGGGGAGACGGCGCCGCCCAGGACACCGCCGAGGTTGTACGCGAGCGACGCGCCCGAGTAGCGCACGCGTGCCGGGAACAGCTCCGGCAAGTAGGCGCCCATCGGACCGGATGTCACGCCCAGACAGAACAGCGCGCCACCGAGGGCCAGCGCCATCAGCACCGGCCGCCCGGTGTCGAGCAGCGGGAACAGCAACAGGCTCCAGACCGCGGCCAGTCCGCACCCCGACAGGACCAGTCCCCGTCGGCCGTCCGTGTCGGAGCGGGTGGCGGAGAACCAGATGCCGGCCGCGAGGAAGAGGCACGCGACCAGGGAGAGCGCCAGCATCGTATTGCGGGGCACGCCCAGCGAGTTCGTGGTGTACGACAGGCCGTAGGTCATCGACGTGTAGAAGAGCGCGTACACGATCGCCATCGCGCCCGCACCGAGCAGCAGTTCACGGGTGTGACGCCGCAGGAGTTCCATCAGCGGAGCCCTGCTCGCCGCGCGTCGCGCCACGGACCGCGCGAACACCGGGGTCTCGCTGATCTTCAGCCGTACGACCAGTCCGACGGCGACCAGCAGGAAGGAGAGCAGGAACGGAACGCGCCAGCCCCAACTGGCGAAGGCGGCCTCGTCGAGCGACGCGGACATCAACCAGAAGACACCGGTGGCGGCGGAGAAGCCGACGGGCGGGCCGAGTTGGGGGAACGCCGCGTACAGCCCACGCTTCCCGGGCGGTGCGTGCTCGACGGCCAGGAGCACCGCGCCGCCCCACTCGCCGCCGATCCCGATGCCCTGGAGGAAGCGGAGCATGACGAGCAGCAGGGGCGCCCAACTGCCCAGGGTGGCATAGCCGGGCAGCAGCCCCACCAGCGCCGTGGACACACCCATCAGCAGCAGCGAGGTGACCAGAACGGTTTTACGGCCGACGCGGTCACCGAAATGGCCGAAGACGATTGAGCCGATCGGGCGAGCCAGGAAGGCCACCGCGTACGTGGAGAAGGACGCGAGCGTGGCGTTGAGGGGGGAGAGGTTGGGGAAGAAGACGTCGTCGAGGACCAGCGCCGCCGCCATGCCGTAGATGAAGAAGTCGTAGAGCTCGATGGTGTTGCCGATGAAGCTCGCCACGGCCACCCGGCGCGGACTCTCCTGGCGTTCCGGAGTGTCCGCGGCGGGCGCCGTGGGAGTGGGGGACAGAGTTTCGTCGATCACGACAGGCACTTTCACGGCCGGTGAACGACACGGTCAACGGCGCGCGTTGAGCACTCTCCGAAATCGCCGTGCTACCGATTGTTATCGGCCGCGTCGTGCGCTCGCCGACGGACTCATGCGGCCCTCGGCGAAGCGGGTCACCGGTGGAGCGGTCATCGGCGGAGCGGTCACCGGTAGAGCAGGTATCCCCCTCGTACGGCACGGAACGCGGCCAGTTCGCTCTGCCACGCGCCGGTCACCTCGTCCGTGTCCGCGCCCGCGTCGATCAGCGCCCGGACCTTCGTCGACCCGGTCAGCTTGTCGATCCAGTTGTCGGGGCGCCAGGCGAACCCGCTCCACGACCGCTTCGCCGTCACCAGCAGCGCGATGCCGGTGCGTACCGGATCGAACGACTCCCGGTCGTGGACATGGAGTTGGACACCGCCGACCGTCCGGCCCTGGAACTTGGAGAAGGTCGGCGCGAAGTACGCCTCACGGAAGCGCACCCCCGGCAGCTCCAGCGCGTTGGCCGCCGCCGCCCACTCGCGGCCGATGCCCTCCGCGCCCAGCAGCTCGAACGGCCGTGTCGTGCCCCGTCCTTCCGACAGATTCGTCCCCTCGAAGAGACAGGTCCCGGCGTACACCAACGCGGTGTCGGGCGTCGGCATATTGGGGCTCGGCGGCACCCACGGCAGGCCCGTCGCGTCGAAGAAGTCGCCGCGCCGCCAGCCCGCCATCGTGACGACGTCCAGTTCCACCGGCTTCGACGTGAGGAACTCGCCGTTGAACAGCCGCGCCAGTTCGGTGACGGTCATGCCGTGCGCCTGTGAGATCGGCTGACGCCCCACGAAGGTCGCGAACTCCCGTTGGAGTACCGGCCCGAGGGCCGCCCGCCCGGTCACCGGATTGGGCCGGTCGAGCACCACGAACCGCTTGCCCGCGAGCGCCGCCGCCTCCATGCAGTCGTACAGCGTCCAGATGTAGGTGTAGAAGCGGGCGCCCGCGTCCTGGATGTCGAAGACGACGGTGTCGACCCCGGACGCGGTGAAGATGTCCGCGAGAGGCTGACCGCTCTTCAGATACGTGTCGTAGACGGGCAGCCCGGTGGCCGGGTCGTCGTAACGGCCCTCGGAGCCGCCGGCCTGCGCCGTGCCGCGGAAGCCGTGTTCCGGGCCGAAGACGGCGACCAGTCTCACCCGCGCGTCGGCGTGCATGACATCCACGATGTGGCGTGCGTCGGAGGTGATCCCGGTCGGGTTGGTGACCACGCCGACCTTCTCCCCGGCGAGCCGCCGGTAGCCGTCGGCGGCCAGCCGGTCGAACCCGGTACGCACCCGCGCGCCGCCGCCGGGGTGCGCGGCCCCGGCTCCGTCTCCCGAGCGCGCGGCGGCCGGGGCGGGGGTCGGGGCCGGGGCCGCGACCGCGGGCCCCGCCGCACTCGCCGCACCCACGACACCCATCGCGCCACCGGCGGCCAGCAATCCCCGTCTGGACAGGCTCATTCCGCTACCTCCGCGCATCGGCTTGTCGGCTGTCATGGCCACGCACGCTAGCGCGGCGGTCGCCCGCGCGGAACGAGGCGGACCGTACGCCGCGTCGCCAGTCCCGCCCGGACAGGGCCCGGCCCTCTTCCCGCCGTACATACCGACCGGTTAGTCTGCCGGAGTCGACGAGGCCGTCGGCGAGGCAGAGGAACCGGAACGCCGGAAAGGCAGGTCCCGATGAGTTCGGTGCGCGGTGCGGGGGTTGTGGTCACAGGAGCCGGCGGCGGCATCGGCGCCGCGCTGGCCCGCGGATTCGCCGCCGAGGGCGCCCGGGTGGTGGTCAACGACCTCGACGCGGAGAAGGCCGAAGCCGTCGCCGCGGAGATCGACGCCGTCGCGGTCCCCGGCGACGCCTCCCTGATCGTGGCCGACGCGCGTGAAGCGCTCGGCGGCACCGTCGACATCTACTGCGCCAACGCCGGGCTCGGCTCGCCAGGCGACGCGCTCTCCGGCGAGGACGTCTGGTCGGCCGCCTGGGACGTCAATGTCATGGCGCACGTGCGCGCCAGCAGGGCGCTACTGCCCGGCTGGCTGGAGCGCGGGAGCGGCAGGTTCGTCTCCACCGTCTCCGCCGCCGGACTGCTCACCATGATCGGCGCGGCCCCGTACAGCGTCACCAAACACGGCGCGCTGGCGTACGCGGAATGGCTCTCGCTCACCTACCGTCACCGCGGGCTCAAGGTGCACGCCATCTGCCCGCAGGGTGTGCGTACGGACATGCTCACCGCCTCCGGCACCGCCGGTGAGCTGGTGCTCACCCCCACCGCCATCGAGCCGCCCGCCGTGGCCGAGGCGCTGTTCACCGCCATGGCGGAGGACCGGTTCCTCGTGCTGCCGCATCCCGAGGTGGCGGGCTTCTACCAGGCGCGCGCCGGCGACCCCGACCGCTGGCTCGCCACGATGAACCGCGTCCAGCAGAGGTGGGAGGCGGTCGAGGGCGCCGAGGGCACGCGGGACTGACCGACCGGGGCCGCGCACGATGGCCCCGCGCGGCCCCGCGCGGCCACGATCCTGCCCGAGCCGCCCAGGACAGCGGATGGGAAGATCCTCGGGCGGGAACCGCGTTCCCCCTCGTGGACGTCACGGCAGGCGTCATGGTCCGGGAACGGTACGAGGGCGCCACCCGGGACCGCACGAGGACGGCACGGAGCGAAAGGCAGGTGACGGCAGATGGCCAGAACGACGGACGGGGACGGTACCCCCGTTCCCCAGCGACTGCTGGCCGCCGCCACCCGGCTCTTCGCTGAGCGCGGCTACGACCGCACCTCGGTCCAGGAGATCGTCGAGGCGGCCGGCGTCACCAAGGGCGCGCTCTACCACTACTTCGGCTCCAAGGAAGACCTTCTCCAGGAGGTCTACGCCCGTGTCCTGCGCCTCCAGCAGGAACGTCTCGACGCCTACGCGGACGCCGACGAACCGGTGGAGCGCCGGCTGCGGGCCGCCGCCGCCGATGTCGTCGTGACGACGATCGACAACCTGGACGACGCCGCGATCTTCTTCCGCTCCATGCACCATCTGAGCCCGGAGAAGAACAAGCGGGTACGGGCGGAGCGCCGCCGCTACCACGAGCGGTTCCGCGCGCTGATCGAGGAGGGCCAGCGGAGCGGGGTCTTCTCGACCGCGACCCCGGCCGATCTGGTCGTGGACTACCACTTCGGCTCGGTCCACCATCTCTCGACCTGGTACCGCCCGGACGGCCCGCTCGCCCCGCAGCAGGTCGCCGACCATCTCGCGGATCTGCTGCTGCGCGCGCTGCGCCCCTGAGGCCGAACCCCGGTGCCGCCGCGGCCCCGTGCGTTCCCCCGCACCGAACGCGGGTGCTCCCCCTACGTACTTGTACGCATTGTGGGTGCCGCGCAGCTTGGTCACTATGAGTGTTGTTCGACCTACGGGACGGAAAGCGTTCCGTGCGTCTGACCACGCGCACACGACTCAAGGGGGACCGGCATGACTCAAGGGGGACCGGTGAACAAGATCCGCTCGTTCCCGCGCCGGGCCGGGCCGACACCCGCCCAGGCCGGCGCTCTCCGCGGGACCACCGCGACGTTCCTGAACTCCGACCGCGGCGTTCGCCGGACCTCCAGGGCACCCCGGACCGGCACGGCGGCCTGGACGCCGGTCTTCTACGTCGTGCCCTGCTGACGGCCCGACGGCCGGGAGCTCCTGTGGCGTGAGCCCGGACGGAGCGACGGCCGGAGGGCGTGACGGGTCGGAGGGCGCTGGTGGAGTCGCCGTGGCCGTGGCGACTGCGTCGGCGGGCACCCCCTCGGCCCAGGGCTCCCGGGGCAGCGGCTGTGCGCGAGCCCCGGGAGCCCCCTTGTGGTGTTTGGCCGTTCAGGCCGGTTCACCCCTCGGTCGGGCTGTCCATCGAGCGAGAGGTACGGCAGAATGAACACGGAGAGTACTGATATCGGTGCGTAAAGTCAGCATCGGCGATCACCGGTCAGCACCGGCCGTCGGGGGCGCGGGGGTTTCGATGGGGTCTGTCCTGTGGCGTGATTACGCCCATATGCTCGGTCTGGCTGTCGCCGTGCTGGAACGCCCGGACCCGGAGCCCGCCTGGTCCTCGGTCCTCGCCGAACTGGCCCGGGGCATGCACGCGTCGGCGGTCTCGCTCTCCCAGGCCAGTTACGCGAAGCGGACCGGCCGTGTGGTGGCATGGAAGTCCACGCACGCGTTCTCACAGGACTATCTGGACGCGCTGACCCGTCGGCAACTCCGCGCGGACAACCCCCTCGTGGCCCACTACACCTCCGCGCGGGACCACACCCCGCTGTCGGCGAGCCAGATCATGGGCGAACGCTCATGGCTGCGCAGCCGTAGCCACCGCCTGGCCCGAGGGACCCTCGGTGCCCATATGCTCGGGATTCCGCTGCCCGCCCCGGCCGGTGTCGCCCGAGGCTTCGTACTGCACCATCCGCAGGACGACTTCACGGCGGAGGAGCTGGCGTACGCCCGCCGCGTTCAGCCGCTGCTGGTCAGTATCGACTCCCACTACAGCGCCCTCGCGCGATGGCGCGCCGCCGCCGGCCGCGCCGCCCCTTCCTGTCCCGCCCCCTCTCGCGTCGCCTCCGTCGCGGACCCGGCCGAGCGGGCGGCGGAGGCGGGGCTCACACCCCGTCAGCTCACCGTCCTCACACTGCTCGCGGAGGCCATGCCGGCCACCGCGATCGCCCGACGGCTGCATATCTCCCCGCGCACCGTCCACAAGCACATCGAGGGCATCTACCGCAGACTGGGCACCTGCGACCGGCTCTCCGCGGTCATGCGCGCCCAGTCCCTCGGCCTGCTCCCACCGCCGTCGCCCGACTCCTGACAACGCAGGTCGGCAGCACGCCGTACGCACCGACCCCGGGCGCACCGACCCCGGGCGCGCCGACCCCGGACGCACCGACCCCGGACGCACCGGCCCCGGTGGGCCCGCTCAGAGGTACTTCTTCAGCTCCCGCCGCGCCAGCGACCGCTGATGCACCTCGTCGGGACCGTCCGCGAGCCGCAAGGTCCGTGCCGCGGCCCACAGTTCGGCCAGCGGGAAGTCCTGGCCGACCCCGCCCGCGCCGTACAGCTGCACCGCCGAGTCGATGATGTCGACGACCGCGCGCGGGGTGGCGATCTTGATCGCCTGGATCTCCGTGTGAGCACCCTTGTTGCCGACCGTATCCATCAGCCAGGCCGTCTTGAGTACGAGTAGCCGCAGCTGTTCGACCGTCACCCGGGCGTCCGCGATCCAGTTCTGGACGACGCCCTGCTGGGCGAGCGGCTTTCCGAACGCCGTGCGGGACAGAGCCCTGCGGCACATCAGCTCGATCGCCCGCTCGGCCATCCCGATCAGTCGCATGCAGTGGTGGATCCGGCCGGGACCGAGCCGCGCCTGCGCGATCGCGAAACCGCCGCCCTCCTCGCCGACGAGATGCGAGGCGGGCACCCGGACGTTGTCGAAGACCACCTCGGCATGGCCGCCGTGGGAGTGGTCCTCGTAGCCGTACACCCGCATGGCGCGCCGGACTTCGAGCCCCGGGGTGTCGCGCGGGACCAGGATCATCGACTGCTGGCGGCGGATGTCCTCGCCGTGGGGGTCGGTCTTGCCCATCACGATGAAGATCGCGCAGTCCGGGTTCATCGCCCCGGAGATGTACCACTTGCGGCCGTTGATGACGTAGTCGTCGCCGTCCCGCCGGATCCGCGTCTGAATGTTGGTCGCGTCCGAGGACGCCACATCGGGTTCGGTCATGGCGAACGCCGACCGGATCTCGCCCGCGAGCAGCGGCTCCAGCCACTGCTCGCGCTGCTCGGCGGTGCCGAACTGGGCGAGCAGTTCCATGTTCCCGGTGTCGGGCGCGGCGCAGTTCAGCGCGGTGGGGGCCAGCTGCGGGGAGCGCCCGGTGATCTCGGCGAGCGGCGCGTACTGGAGATTGGTCAGCCCGGCGCCGTACCGCGGGTCCGGCCCGGTGTGCTGGTCCACGAAGAAGAGATTCCACAGACCTTGGGCGCGCGCCTCGGCCTTGAGGTCCTCGACGACCGCCGGGGTGTCCCAGGGATCGGCCAGCAGGGACCGCTGTTCGTGCGCGACCGCCTCGGCCGGCAGGACGTGCGCGTCCATGAAGGCGAGCAGCCTGGCCCGCAGTTCTTCGGTCCGGGCGTCGAATGCGAAGTCCATGAGGTACTCAGCCTTCCTGGAGGGTGGTGAGGCCGTGCTGGATGAAGACGGGCACGAGCGCGCCGATCCGGTCGAAGCCGGGCCCCACGGTCTGGCCCAGGGTGTGGCGGTAGTGGATGCCCTCCAGGATCACGGCGAGCTTGAACCAGGCGAACGCCGTGTACCAGGAGATCGCCGAGGTGTCCCGGCCCGAACCCGCGGCGTAGCGCTCGATCAGCTCGCCGGGCGTGGGGTGGCCCGCCGCCTCGGCCGTCGTACTGATCGGGGAGCCCGTCAGCTCCAGGGGCGTGCTGTACATCACCAGCAGCCCCAGGTCGGTGAGGGGATCGCCGAGCGTGGACATCTCCCAGTCCAGTACGGCCCTGATCCGGTCGTCCGTATCGATCAGGACATTGTCGAGCCGGTAGTCGCCGTGGATCACGGTCGGGGCGGGGGAGCCGGGCAGCGACCGGCCGAGCGCCGCGTGCAGCTCGTCGATACCGGCCAACTCGCGGTCGCGGGAGGCGTCGAGCTGCTTGCCCCAGCGCCGCAGCTGCCGGTCGAGGAAGCCGTCGGGGCGGCCGAAGTCGCCGAGTCCGACCGCCGCGGGATCGACGGCGTGCAGCTCGACAAGCGTGTCGACCAGCGCGAGGACGGCGCCGCGGGTGCGCTCGGGGCCGAGCGGGGCGAGCTGTTCGGCCGTACGGTAGGGCGTGCCCGCCACGTACTCCATCACGTAGAAGGGCGCGCCGAGCACGGACTCGTCCTCGCAGAGCAACAGCGGCTCGGGCACCGGCACGGCCGTCGGATACAGCGCCTCGATCACGCGGTACTCGCGTTTCATGTCGTGCGCGGTGGCCAGCACATGGCCCAGCGGGGGTCTGCGGACCACCCAGCGGTGGGCGGGATCGGCGGTATCGGTGACGGCGTACGTCAGATTCGACCGGCCGCCCTCGATCAGCCGCGCGTCGAGCGGTCCGCTCACCAGGCCGGGAAGCGCGCGGTCGAGATGGCCGCGCAACCGCTCGGGAACGAGTCCTGGTGGGGGGACTGGGCTCATCGTGTGTACCTCCGTGGACGATCGTGGCCGGACACTCATGATGCCGACCAGTCGGTATGTCGTCCAGTGTCAGTGCTACCGCTACCGCTACCGCTACCGCTACCGCTGTCGGCGCCATGGGCCGGACGGATCCGCCGGGTGGCCAGGACCGGTCAGGCGTGACAGGCCGGGAGCGCGCCACCGTTCATCGCGGCCATCTCGGCGAAGACGGTGACCGGGTCCAGCGGCGAGCCCTCGGGCAGCCCGTCCAGCTCGGCGTACGCCCGGTGCAGATTGCCCACCAGCCGCTCGCTCTCCCGCAGCGCGGCGAACCTCCCGAGATCGGCCGAGCGCGCCGTCTCCAGCGGGGAAAGACCCTTGCCGTGGCCCTCCAGGGCCAGATCCGTCACGTACCGCAGATACTCCTCCGTCGCGTCGAACGCGGACGGGTCGGTGACCGGACCGTGCCCCGGTACGACCACGCTCGCGTCCAGCGAGCGCAGCAGCTCCAGCGCCCGCAGGGATCCGCGCAGCGAGCCCATGGCCAGGAACGGTGTACCGCCCTGGAAGACCAGATCGCCGGTGAAGACGATGCCGCGCTCCGGCAGATGCACGATCGAGTCGCCCCGGCTGTGCGCCACCCCCGGGTGGAACACACGTGCCTCGGTCCCGCCCACATGGAGGGTCAGCCGCTCGTGGTAGGTCACGGTCGGGAGGGTGATCGGGATGGCGCCGAAATCCGTTCCGGGCCAGGCCACCCGGAGTTCATGCCCGGCGGCGGACTGTTCCTCGCGGCACGCGTCATGGCCGATGACGGTGGCCTCCGGCACGAACAGGCCGTTGCCGTAGGTGTGATCACCGTGATGGTGCGTATTGACCACGGTACGGGGGAGCGGGACGCCGGCCGTCAGGATCGCTTCGCGCAGCAGCACCGCGCGGCGTTCGGTGGCGGCGGTGTCGATGAGAAGTGTGGTCTCCCCGTCGCTGACGAAACCGGCGTTGTTGAGGCACCAGCCGCCGTCCGGCTGGACATAGGCGTGCACCTCCGGTGCCAGTCGGACGAGATACGGATCGGTGGCAGGCATGGGGCCCCCAGGCTCATGGGCGAACGGTCGTCCCGAGCCTGCCAGCTGACGGCGCGCCGGGAGCGCCGCCGTACCGTACGCGACCGTACCCCTCGCCCCTCACGCCAGCACCGCCACCGCGAACAGCGCCAGCAGGATCGTGCAGCCCGCCGCGGCGATCGCCGCGCGCGCCGGCAGGGGCCCCGGCACGGCGGCGTCCAGCGTCAGCGTCCTGCGGTGCGCCACGCCCAGAAATGCCAGCCAGACCAGGGCGCTCAGCGCGGCGCCGGCGATTCCCGCGCCCGTGGCGCCGCCATGGACGGCCTGCCGGGCCGCGAGCACGGCGACCACCGTGCAGGAGAGCGTCGTACGCCGCCAGGCCAGCCGGGTCCGCTCGGGCTGGAGCCCCGGATCCCTGGCCGGAGCCCCGCCCGTGTCCTCGGGCGGCGTGGCCATCAGCCGGCCCGCCCCAGTACCACGATGACCAGCATCGTGAGGGCGACGAGCCCCACCGCCAGACTCAGCACCGTCGGAAAAGCGGAGACGGGCAGATCCTCCTTGCGCCGCATCGCCCGCTCGCACCGGACCCAGTGATTGACCGCGCGCAGCGCGCACAGCGCGCCCGCCGCGAGCAGCGCCACCGCGAGCCCGACCCGTACCCCCCAGCGCAGGTCGGGGAGGAACTGATCGACCGCGAAGCCGCCCCCCACCAGCGCGAGCGCCGTGCGGATCCAGGCCAGGAAGGTGCGCTCATTGGCGAGCGAGAAACGGTAGTCGGGGGTTTCGCCCTCCTCGGCGACGCGCCCGGGCGTGAACCACAGCCGCAGGCTGCGCAGAAAGTCGCTCACCCGCCGCACCCTACGCGCGGTGGGCGCGGAGCCGCTCGTACGCCGCGAGCCCGTCCGGTACCCACTCCCAGCCGTCCGGCCCCGGTCCGAGCCGGCGCTCCAGCTCCGGCTCCGCGAGGAAGTCGTGCCAGGCGACCTCCTCCACCTGCGGACGCACCGGCAGCGTGCAGCGCACCTCGTACACCCGTGACCACCAGCTCCCGGCCCCGTCCGCCGCCGTGTACAGAAACGTGAACAGCGGTACGGGCCGGGGCAGTCCCGACACCCCCAGCTCCTCCTCGGCCTCCCGCAGCGCCGCCGCGTCATAGCTCTCGCCCGCGCCGACGACACCGCCCACGAACATGTCGTACAGCGAGGGGAAGACCAGCTTCACCGGGGTTCTGCGATGGACGAAGACCCGGTCCTCCGCGTCCCGCGCCAGCACGAAGACCGCGCGATGGCGCAGCCCCCGCGCGTAGACCTCCCCGCGCGGTGCCTGTCCGACCACACGGTCGTCCTCGTCGACGATGTCCAGGATCTCGTCAGCAGCGCTCATGAACGCCATCCAACCAGTTGACGCGTTACTCGCGCGTACGGAAGATCGGACGATCGACAGGGCTTCACCGACCCCGCTCGCGAAGGATGGCACCCATGGCGTACGACGCTGATGTGATCGTGATCGGGGCGGGCCTCGCGGGCCTGGTCGCCGCCGCGGAACTGGTGGACGCCGGCCGCTCCGTCATCGTTCTCGACCAGGAGCCCGAGCGGTCGATCGGCGGACAGGCGCACTGGTCCTTCGGCGGCCTGTTCTTCGTGGACTCGCCCGAGCAGCGCCGGCTGCGGATCAAGGACAGCCGGGAACTGGCCCTTCAGGACTGGCTCGGTACGGCGGGCTTCGACCGGGCCGAGGACGACCGCTGGCCGCGCGCGTGGGCCGAGGCGTATGTCGACTTCGCGGCGGGCGAGAAACGGGCCTGGCTGCACGGGCAGGGCATGCGGTTCTTCCCGGTGGTGGGCTGGGCGGAGCGCGGCGGGTATGACGCGACCGGACACGGCAATTCCGTGCCGCGCTTCCACATCACCTGGGGGACCGGGCCGGGGGTGGTCGAGCCGTTCGAACGGCGGGTGCGCGCGGGCGTGGCGAAGGGGCTCGTGACGTTCCGCTTCCGGCACCGGGTCACCGGCCTCGCCACCACCGCGGGCGTGGTGGACACCGTGAGCGGCGAGATCCTGGAACCGAGCGAGGCCGCGCGCGGCACCGCGAGCAGCCGTACGGTCACCGGCGCGTTCACGTTCAGGGCACAGGCGGTGATCGTCACCTCGGGTGGCATCGGCGGCAATCACGAGCTGGTACGCGCCCAGTGGCCCGAGCGGCTCGGCACTCCGCCGCGGAAGATGCTCTCCGGGGTCCCCGCGCATGTCGACGGACTGATGCTCGGCATCACGGAGGCGGTGGGCGGCCGGCACATCAACCGCGACCGGATGTGGCACTACACCGAGGGCATCGAGAACTGGAACCCGATCTGGGCCAGGCACGGCATCCGTATCCTGCCGGGCCCGTCCTCGCTCTGGCTGGACGCGCGCGGCCGGCGGCTGCCCGTACCGCTCTTCCCCGGCTTCGACACGCTCGGCACGCTGGAACACATCATGCGCTCCGGCCACGAGTACACCTGGTTCGTCCTCGACCAGCGCGTCATCGGCAAGGAGTTCGCGCTCTCGGGCTCCGAGCAGAACCCCGATCTGACCGGGAAGTCGGTCCGCGGGGTGATCGGGCGGGCCCGCGCCGAAGTCCCGGGACCGGTGAAGGCGTTCATGGACAACGGCGCCGACTTCGTCGTGGAGAAGGACCTGGGCGCGCTCGTACGCGGGATGAACGCGCTGACCGGTGAAGGGCTGATCGACGAGGAGCGGTTGCGCCGTGAGATCACCGCGCGCGACCGTGAGATCGCCAACCCGTTCACCAAGGATCTCCAGGTCATGGCCGTCCGGGGCGCCCGCAAGTATCTGGGTGACAAGCTGATACGTACGGCCGCCCCGCACCGCCTGCTGGACCCCAAGGCGGGTCCGCTGATCGCGGTACGGCTGAACATCCTGACCCGTAAGTCGCTCGGCGGCCTGGAGACCGATCTGTCCTCCCGTGTCCTCACCGCGACGGGCGCGCCGCTGCCCGGCGTCTTCGCGGCGGGCGAGGCGGCCGGCTTCGGCGGCGGCGGTGTGCACGGCTACCGCTCGCTGGAAGGCACGTTTCTCGGTGGCTGTATCTTCTCGGGCCGTACGGCGGGCCGGGCGGCGGCGAAGGCCGTCCGGTAGCGGCGGCGGCGCGCGCACAGGGCCGCGTCCTCGTCGGGTCCGGCCCCGGCCAGTCGGAGAGGGCGGCCGAGTCGCAGACGACGGCCGGGGTGTGAGGTCCCCGCCCTGAGGCGGACAGCGCGCTCCTGACGAAAGTATGACGAACACTCGCGGTCCCTGGCCTCACGGGGCCTTGGGTGGTCTCCTCGATGGGTGACCCATCAATCAAGCCGGCCCGAGGGCACGCCGGTAGGACGGCGCCTGGTGCTCTCCATGCTCGGCCTCGGCGCCGCGGGACTCGTCACGGCGCCCCATCTTCAGCGCGGTCTCGAAGCCTTCCTCGGCTCGGCCGCGGACAAGGACCCGACCGGTCTGACCGGACTGCTGCCCAACGGCGGCGGCTTCCGCTACTACTCGGTCGCCGCCTCCGTACCGCGCAAGGGCCCGGACACCTACCGGCTGACGGTCGACGGACTGGTCGACCGGCCCGCCACGTACACCCTCGACGCGCTGCGCGCGCTGCCGCAGACCCGGATCGTGCGTGATGTGCAGTGCGTCACCGGCTGGCGCGTCCCGCACACCCCCTTCGAGGGCGTACGGCTCTCGCGGCTCCTCGACGCGGCGGGGGTACGGTCCGACGCCAAAGCCGTCCGCTTCACCTGCTTCGACGGCGCGTACAGCGAGAGCCTCACCCTTCAGCAGGCCCGCCGCGCCGATGTGATGGTGGCGCTCAGGATGCGGGACACCCCGATCGAGCACGCCCACGGCGGCCCGGTCCGGCTCTATGTGGCGCCGATGTACTTCTACAAGTCGGCGAAGTGGCTCTCCGGGATCTCCGTCACCTCCGACGTCAGGCCCGGCTACTGGGAGGAGCGCGGCTATGACGTCGACGCCTGGGTCGGCCGGTCCAACGGCCGAGACGACACCCCCACCGTCTGAGCCCCCGGCCCCCGGAGCCGACGGGCGGATACGGCGCTTCAGCCGGGCGGAGCGCTGGGTGCACCGTGTGACCGGCGCGCTGATGCTGCTGTGCGTGGTGACCGCGTGCTGTCTCTACGTCCCCCAGATCGCCGAACTCGTCGGCCGCCGCGCTCTCGTGGTCACGCTCCACGAGTGGTCGGGGCTGCTGCTGCCGGTACCCCTGCTGCTCGGCCTCGGCTCCCGCGCGCTGCGCGCCGATCTGCGCCGGCTCAACCGGTTCCTGCCGTACGACACGGAGTGGCTGCGCGCGGTACGGCGGCGCGACACGCGTCCCGCGGCGCGTCCCGCGGGCAAGTTCAACGCCGGGCAGAAGCTCTACGCGGGGTGGATCGCGGGCGCGGTGCTGGTGATGCTTGGCACCGGCCTGCTCATGTGGTTCACCGGTCTCACGCCGGTCCTGTGGCGTACGAGCGCCACCTTCGTCCATGACTGGCTGGCCCTGGCCATCGGCATCGTGCTGCTCGGGCACATCGGGATGGCGTACGGCGATCCGCAGGCGCGGCGCGGGATGCGCACCGGGTCGGTGGACCGCGCGTGGGCGGAGCGGGAGCACCCCCGATGGAAGGAGGAGTGACCCGCCCCGCCCGGACGCGACGAGGTGAGGTGAGAGGAGGCTCTTACAACACCGGTGAGGCTTCTACAACACCAGGGAGAGCAGCAGGACGCAGCCGAGGCCGACCACGGAGATGATGGTCTCCATCACCGACCATGTCTTCAGCGTCTGACCGACGCTCATCCCGAAGTACTCCTTCACCAGCCAGAACCCGGCGTCGTTCACATGGCTGAAGAAGAGCGAACCCGCGCCGATCGCCAGCACCAGCAGCGCCGCGTGCGTCGTCGACATGTCCGCGGCGAGCGGCGCCACCAGACCGGCCGCCGAAATGGTCGCGACCGTCGCCGAGCCGGTCGCCAGCCGGATCGCCACCGCGATCAGCCAGGCGAGCAGCAGTGCGGGGATCGACCAGTCCTTCGAGATGTCCAGGACCATCTGGCCCACGCCCGAGTCGATCAGTGTCTGCTTGAAGCCACCGCCCGCGCCGACGATCATCAGCACGCCCGCGATCGGGGCGAGCGACTTCTCGACGGTGGAGGAGATCCGGTCCTTGGTGAACCCGGCCGCGCGGCCCAGGGTGAAGATGCCGACGAGTACGGCGGCGAGCAGCGCGATCAGCGGGGAACCGACGACATCCGCCACGCGCTGGACGGTGTTCTCCGGATCGTCCACGACGATGTCCACGAGCGCCTTGCCCAGCATCAGCACGACCGGCAGCAGCACGGTGGAGACGGTCGCGACAAAGCTCGGCCGGGTCTTCAGATCGTCGGAGGTGCGCTGCGGCACCATCGCGTCGGGCGCCGGGATGTCCACCCAGCGCGCGGCGTACCGGGAGAACAGCGGGCCCGCGATGATCACGGTCGGGATGGCGACGACCACCCCGAGCGCCAGCGTGACACCGAGGTTGGCGCCGAGGGCGTCGATCGCGACCAGCGGCCCGGGGTGCGGCGGGATCAGACCGTGCATCACGGAGAGTCCGGCCAGCGCCGGGACACCGATCCGCATCAGGGAGTAGTTGCCGCGCTTGGCGACCAGCAGGACGACCGGGATCAGCAGCACGATGCCGACCTCGAAGAAGAGCGGCAGCCCGATCACCGAGGCGATCAGGACCATCGCCCAGGGCATGGCACGCCCGCTCGCCTTGGCGAGGATCGTGTCGACGATCTGGTCGGCGCCGCCGGAGTCGGCGAGCAGCTTGCCGAGGATCGCGCCGAGCGCGATCAGTACGCCCACCCCCGCGACCGTGGAGCCGAGGCCGGCGGTGAAGCTGGTGATGACCTTGTCCAGCGGGGCGCCCGCGAAGGCGCCGAGCGCCAGCGAGCCGAGGGTCAGGGCCAGAAAGGCATGGAGCTTGAAGACGGTGATGAGCAGGACGATGACGGCTATACCGGCGAGAACCGCTATACCCAGCTGCGCGTTGCCCGCCGAGGTGATCGGTTCGGCTGCGTCCGCTGCCAGCGTCTCGACACTGAGACTGGTCACGGGAGTCACGGGAACTTCCTTCAGCTTTCGAGCCGGCGCAGCGCGGCGACGGCCCGGTCGGTGATTTCTTCGGGGGTACCGGACACATCGACGGCCACGCCCGCTTCGTCCGCGCCCAGGTTCTCCAGGGCCGCGTACTGCGAGTCCAGCAGCGCGGTGGGCATGAAGTGCCCCTTGCGCTCCGACATCCGGTGTTCGATCAACGGCCGGTCGCCGGTGAGGTGGAGGAAGACGGCGCCCGGCGCGGCCGACCGCAGCCGGTCCCGGTAGGCGCGCTTGAGCGCGGAGCTGCTCACCACACCACCGAGCCCGGCCCTGCCGTGCGCCCAGGCCCCGATGGCGTCGAGCCAGGGCAGCCGGTCCGCGTCGTCGAGCGGGGTGCCGGCGGACATCTTCGCGATGTTCTCCGGCGGATGGAAATCGTCGCCCTCGGCGTACGGGACGCCCAGTGCGGCGGCGAGCAGGGGGCCGACCGTGGTCTTGCCGGTTCCTGCCACGCCCATCACCACGACGACGTGGGGGGTGCTCATCGCATGCCTCGCTGTCTTCCTCGACATCGGCTTCAGTCCGTCCCGGGCATCGGGCCGTCGCGCTACTGAAACCCATTAGGTACGACTTATTCAAGAGGCTGTGATGTAAACGTCGTACTTAATTCGGGAGGGGTGCGCCACGTAGGGTTGTCCCATGACCACTGAAGGCCGGGGCTTGCATACCCGTGTGCTGGACACTCTCGGCCTCGCCATCACCGCGGGCGAGTACCCGCAGGGCAGCGTGGTGCGCACGGACGAGGTGGCCCAGCGCTTCGATGTCTCGCGCACCGTCGTCCGCGAGGTGGTCCGTGTCCTCGAATCCATGCATCTGGTGGAGTCCCGGCGCCGGGTGGGCGTGACCGTACGTCCCACCGAGGAGTGGAACGTCTACGATCCGCGCGTCATCCGGTGGCGCCTGGCCGGCTCCGACCGGCCCCGTCAGCTGCGCTCGCTGACCGTGCTGCGCTCCGCGATCGAACCGGTCGCGGCGGGGCTCGCCGCCCGGCACGCCACGCCCGAGCAGTGCGCCGCTCTCACCGAGCAGGCGCTCGGCATGGTCGCCACCTCCCGGGGCCGCCGGCTGGAGGACTACCTCGTCCATGACATCGCCTTCCACCGCGTGGTGCTGAACGCGTCGGGCAACGAGATGTTCGCCCGGCTCGGCGATGTGGTCGCCGAGGTCCTCACCGGCCGTACGCACCACCAGGTGATGTTCGACGACCCCGACCCGGCTGCCGTGACCCTGCATGTTCAACTCGCCGAGGCGGTACGGGAGGGAGACGCTGTCCGCGCCGAGGAACTCACCAGACAGATCGCCGTCGGCGCCCTGGAGGAACTGGACGTGCTCGCCCCCTGACGCCCATGCGCGCGCCTCCCGCGCGCTTCGGCGCCTCCCGCGCGCGCTCCGGTACGGGAAGGGCGCTCCGGCACGGGATAGTAGGAGCTGACGGAACGTTCGGTGCCTCAATGTCCGAACGTCTGACGGTGTGAGGAAAGGCAGGTCCTGGCAATGGCGCAGCAGGTGCGGGGGGTCATCGCCCCCGGCAAGAACGAGCCGGTGCGGGTCGAGACGATCGTCGTACCGGACCCCGGCCCCGGCGAGGCCGTGGTGAAGGTGCGGGCGTGCGGCGTCTGCCACACGGATCTGCACTACAAGCAGGGCGGTATCAACGACGACTTCCCCTTCCTCCTCGGCCATGAGGCCGCGGGTGTCGTCGAATCGGTCGGCGACGGTGTCACCGAGGTGGCGCCCGGCGACTTCGTGATCCTCAACTGGCGTGCGGTGTGCGGGAACTGCCGGGCCTGTCTGCGCGGACGTCCGCAGTACTGCTTCAACACCCACAACGCCGCACAGAAGATGACACTCACCGACGGCACGGAACTCTCCCCGGCGCTCGGCATCGGCGCCTTCGCCGAGAAGACCCTTGTCGCGGCGGGCCAGTGCACCAAGGTCGACGCCGGTGTCTCACCGGCCGTCGCCGGTCTGCTCGGCTGCGGCGTGATGGCCGGCATCGGCGCCGCCATCAACACCGGCCAGGTCGGCCGGGGCGACTCGGTCGCGGTCATCGGCTGCGGCGGTGTCGGTGACGCGGCGATCGTCGGCGCGCGCCTCGCGGGCGCGGCCCGGATCATCGCCGTCGACATCGACGACCGCAAGCTGGAGACGGCGAAGTCGATGGGCGCCACCCACACCGTCAACTCCCGCTCCACCGACCCCGTCGAGGCGATCCGCGAGCTGACCGGCGGATTCGGCGCGGATGTCGTCATCGAGGCGGTCGGCCGCCCGGAGACGTACAAGCAGGCGTTCTACGCCCGTGATCTGGCCGGGACAGTCGTCCTGGTCGGTGTCCCCACCCCCGAGATGACGCTCGAACTGCCGCTGATCGACGTCTTCGGCCGCGGCGGCTCCCTCAAGTCCTCCTGGTACGGCGACTGTCTGCCGTCCCGCGACTTCCCCATGCTCATCGACCTGCACCAGCAGGGCCGGATCGACCTCGGCGCGTTCGTCACCGAGACCATCGGACTGGGCGATGTGGAGAAGGCGTTCGCCCGGATGCACGAAGGCGATGTCCTGCGTTCCGTGGTGGTGTTCTGATGACCGTCCGTATCGACCATCTCGTCACCTCCGGCACCTTCTCGCTCGACGGCGGCACCTGGGACGTCGACAACAACGTCTGGATCGTCGGCGACGACTCCGAGGCGATCGTCATCGACGCGGCTCATGACGCCGCCGCCATCGAGGACGCGCTCGGCGGCCGGACGCTGCGCGCCATCGTCTGCACCCACGCGCACAACGACCACATCGACGCCGCGCCGGCCCTCGCCGCCGCCACCGGCGCGCCCGTACTGCTGCACCCCGACGATCTGCCGCTGTGGAAGCGGACCTACCCCGAGCAGGTCCCGGACGGCGAGCTGACCGACGGCGCCACGCTCACCGTCGCGGGCACCACACTGACCGTGCTCCACACCCCGGGGCACGCCCCGGGCGCGGTCTGCCTCCACGCCCCCGAGCTGTCGTCCGTCTTCACCGGCGACACGCTCTTCCAGGGCGGCCCCGGCGCCACCGGCCGGTCGTTCTCGCACTTCCCGACGATCATCGACTCGATCCGCGACCGGCTGCTCGGTCTGCCGCCCGAGACGGTGGTCCGTACCGGACACGGCGATACGACCACCATCGGCGCCGAGGCGCCCCAACTGGCGGAGTGGATCAGGCGCGGTCACTGAGGCGGCCACCGGGACAGGGTGAGCCGGCTCTCGAACCGGCACGGCTCACCCGTCACCGGATCGGTGAACTCCAGCGCCTTCGCCAGGAGTTGCAAGGGTGACGCATAGTCGTCCGGGCCTTCCGCCCGGACGACGGGGTACACCGGATCGTTCAGGATCGGCAGCCCCAGCCGGTTCATATGGACCCGCAGCTGATGGGTCCGGCCGGTGGCCGGCAGCAGCCGGTACCGGCCGAACCCGCCCCGCCGCTCCACCAGCTCGATCCAGCTCTCCGCATTCGGCTCGCCGTCCACCTCCCGCGCCGCCAGCACCCCGCGCTCCTTCTCGATCCGGCCGCGCACCGTGACCGGCAGCGCCACGGCGGGGTCGTACGGCGCGATCGCCTCGTACTCCTTGCGCACCAGCCGGTCCCGGAACAGCGTCTGGTACGCGCCACGGTCCCCGGCCCGTACGACGAAGAGCGTGAGCCCGGCCGTGAGCCGGTCGAGCCGGTGCGCGGGCTGCAACTCCGGCAGCCCGAGATCCCGGCGGAGCCGCGCCAGCGCGGTCTCGGTGATATGCCGTCCGCGCGGGGTGGTGGCCAGGAAATGCGGCTTGTCGGCGACCACGATCCGCGCGTCGCGGTACACGATCCCGATCCCGAACGGCACCCGTTCCTCACCGGCGAAGTCCCGGTGGAACCAGACGTACCGTCCGGCGGCATACGGCTCCGCCGCCCCCACAGGACCGTCCACCCCGACGAACCGCCCCTCACGGAACATCGCGTCGACCCGCCCGGCCCCGATGGCGTCCGCGAACCGCGCGACCAGATGATCCCGTACGGTCGTCCACTCGCCCCGCTCGTCCGCGGGCAACCGGAGCCGCACCGGATCGATCCCGTCCCGCTGGGGAAGGGGCGAGGGGGGAGGGGTGCGGTGTCTGCGTGCCACGGGTCCCCGTGTCTTCCTCGGTGTGGTCTCGGCGCCCTCTCCAGGTCGCCTCCGGCGCACGGAGCGTCAGCGCCCTGATTCTATCGAGGGCGGACGACACCGGCGTCCCCCGTTCGGCCCCCACCCGGACCGCGCGTGCCGGGATGAGAGCTGTTCCGGAATGGGTCAGCCGCATGATGGACCGGTGATCAGTGTTCTGTTCGCCGTGCTGACCGCGATCAGCAACGGCTCCGCCTCGGTGCTCCAGCGCCGCGCCGCGTCCACCGTGCCCGACGCCGAGGCGATGCGTATCTCGCTGATCAAGCACCTGGCGCGGAAGAAGGTGTGGCTGGCGGGGATCGGGCTGGTGCTCGTGGCCGCGGTGTGCCAGGCGGTGGCGCTCGCCACAGGACCGATCGCCGTGGTGCAGCCGATCTTCGTCATCGAGCTGCCCGCCACGCTGCTGATCGCGAGCTGTGTCTTCCGCCACCCGCTGGCCGGGTCCGCCTGGCTGGGAGTGGCGGCGGTGACCAGCGGTCTCGCCCTGGGGATGGCCGCCGCCGCACCGGGCGGGGGCAGCGAGAGCGTCCCACGGTACGCCTGGATCCCGGCCCTGATCATCACCGGGATCTTCGAGGCCGCGCTGATCACCTGGTCGCGACGGCTGCGCGGCAACGCCCGCGCCGCGCTGCTCGGTCTCGCCGCGGCCTGCGGATACGCGCTGACCGCCGCGCTGATGAAGGACGCCATGTCCCGGCTCGAAAGCGGCGGTGTCTCCGCGCTGGTCACCGCCTGGCAGCTCTACGGCACCGCGGTCGCCGGGGTGGGGGCGCTGTTCCTGCTCCAGAACGCACTCCAGGCCGGCTGGCTGGTCGCGTCCCAGCCGATGCTCACGCTCGGCGACGCGCTGATCAGCATCACGTACGGGGTGACCCTTTTCGGCGAGAGCCTGCGCACCGGCTGGTGGCTGCTGCCCGAACTCATCGGGGTCGCCCTGATCGCGGCGGGCTGTGTGGAACTGGCCCGCTCCCCCCTCGCCTCCGGCTCCAAGCCCCCGCCGCCCCGTGTCCGCTGACCGCGACGCCAGGCTCAGGAGGCGGTCTCGCCCGGGGCGGCCGCCAGCAGCCGCCGACGCACCTCCTTCTCCTGGGCCCGCCGCGCGGTGACATCCCGGATGACGGCTCCGACATGGCTCGCGTCGCCGTCGGAGCCGGTCAGCAGGACCACGCTGAACTCGATGGAAATGGTCGAACCGGCGGCGGTCAGCGCGGGAACCGCCAAGAGGTCGTCGTCCCCGTACTTACTGGCGCCGGCGGCCATGGCCGCCGCGAAACCGTCCGAGTGACGCTGCCGGTGCTTCTCGGGGATGATCAGATCCAGATCACGACCGGCGACCTCGGCCGCCGAAAAGCCGAAGATCCGCTCCGCGCCCCGGTTCCAGTAACGGATCAGCCCCTCACGATCGACGATCACCAGACCGTCGGGAGCCCGCTCCGCCATCGCGAGTATCACTTCGGGGTCCAAGTCTCCCATGACGCCTCCGAGTTGCGATGATCCGTCGCCGACACTGCACGGATCGCCCCCGCGAGTGTATACAGTCGACCGCGTCGTCCGCGACGGTGGGAACGGAAAGACCCCCGTACCGTCACGCGAGCCCGGAACCCAGAGGCCGCGCGCGGGCCGGCCATCCGACACGATCCACGGCGAAGCCCCATGCCTGGACGACGGTGAACTTTTGACGCGGACACGGTTACCAGGACCGATCCACCTCATTGTGTTAGCCGTTGTAACTCTTCCAGATTCAGGGTCTGAGCCCGGTGGGGCTTCACGGATGCCGCCCACTTCAGTCGCTCCCTCCGCACCGCCGTCGGCGTCTCCCCAAGGACCACCGGGACTTGGCCAGCAAGCCATGTAATGCAGGAATCGTCAACAATCCCCGCAGCCACCGTCAACGACACCGTGAAGGCGGACCGGCAAGCTTGAACTCATCCCACCAACCAGGGAGCACACCAGCTCTCCGGCACGGGGAACGCCCAATGACCCGGCCGCTTGCGGGCGTGGTCCTGAGAAGGGAGAGGAGAAATATGACCGTCTCATCGATTGCCTCTCGGTTGGCCAGCGACGGCCTGCAGCAGCACATGTTCGCCGCGCCGACCAATGTCGCCGAGGCTTGCAAGCCGGTTGGCTATCACTGCATCAGTTCAGCCCAGTGCTGCAGTGGCCTGTGGTGCGACTGGCTGTTCACCTGCAACCCGGTTTAGCCGCTCCCGAGAACGTGACCCGGATACCAGTCCTCACGGGAAAGGATGAACCATGAAGACCATGTCGATTGCCTCTCGGTTGGCCAGCGACGGCCTCCAGCAGCACATGTTCGCCGCGCCGACCAATGTCGCCGAGGCTTGCAAGCCGACTGGCTACCACTGCATCAGTTCAGCCCAGTGCTGCAGTGGATGGTGTGACTGGCTGTTCACCTGCAACCCCAAGTAGCCGCTGAGCGCAGCTTCATCGCCGCGAACTGAGGCTCTAGCAGTTGTGGTCCGCCGGGGTGGTTCGGTTGTTCCATGTCCCTGCCCGGCGGACCACGGCCCGCCGTACGCAAGAGAAGGAGCTTGTCCTCGTGTTGCTGAAAGCGGCGCTGGGAGCGCGCCGATTCGTCGAATCGGTCAGGCGCGAAGACGGGATCTATCAGATTGACGACTGGCCGCGAGCGCGCGGAAAGCGTGGTGGGCGAGTCCGGAGGATCAATTCCGCTGTAGGCCGGCTACGGGTTTCGGAGCGCCTGATGATGGGGTTTTTGGATCCGGTGGAGGATGCTCTGTTCCTCACGGCCGGCCTACGCAAGATGGGTATTCCTGCTTCTTTCCATCTCGGCCGTGAGTTGGTGCCGACAACACCACCTGCGGGATTTTACGCCTGGGTGGAGTACGGCGGCGAGGTGCTGAGCACGTCACTACCGGTACACGAGACGTATATCGAGGTTCACCGATCTGAGCAGGGGTGAGGAAAGTGCTGGGTGCCGTGGAGATGACCGCCGACGGTGTGCACTGCGCCAGCCCGGGGCCTCCGGTGTTACCCCGCGGCGTGCGGGTCGAAAGGTCCTCCGCCGCCTCGTTCGTCCTGTCCCGGGATCTTCCAGGCACTCGGCCCGTCTACTACCGAGTGGATTACGGGCGGCTTGAGTGGGGCGATGATCTGAGCTCCTTCCTTCAGAAGTCAGCCCGGCCGTCGCTGGATCCGGGCCGGCTGCTGACGCTTGTTCATGGCATGGCGCCGGCGCCGGATGCCACACCGGTACCCGGCGTGCATCGGTTGGCCGTCGGCACCGTCGCACGGGTGGACGCCACCGGGGTCACCGTGACACGGCGCGTTCCCGAACTGCCGAAAACGCGAACCGGCCTGGTCCAGGCGGTGGGGGACGCGCTCGGTACGCTGGGCGGCGAATACGCCATCGCCTACAGCGGCGGGCTCTCCTCGGCCTTCGCTGCCCTGAGTGCCCGGGAGGCCGGGCACCGGCCCGTACTGCTGCACGCGGACTTCGGCTCCGCCCTCCGGCGTCGGCCGACGCCGGAGATCCCGGGGTTCCCGACACGACGCGTGTCCGTGGAACTCTCCGGCTTGCTGGACCACCACTCGATCACCGGTGACGAGATGTTTCCTCCACTGCCGGACATCGAGGTGCCGCAGCGGCTTACGGCCCGGCTGATGGACGCGGCGGGGCTGCCAGTGGCTCATGGCGGACTTCTGGAGGACCTCACGTCCATCCGTCTGCCCGAGGCCGACGCCGGTAGCCGTGGTTGGCGGCTGCTTGGGTGCGAGCCCTTCCACATCACCGACACCCTGCGCAATCTTGCCGAGGCACGCGAGTTGATATCCCGGGGCGCGGTCTTCGCCCCGGGGCTGGGTGGCCGGGAGATCCCGGACAAGCAGCCGGTGGGCATGGCTTCTCCCCCCAAGCCGCTCGGTGCCAGTCCGATGCCGGGCCTTACCCGTGCTGGCGAGGAGGCGTACTCCTCGTCGCAGCTCGCCATGATGGCTTTGTGGAAGGACCACCTGGACTTTCTCCCCCCTGTCCTTGGCCGTGTCATCGCGGGGTTGGAAGAACGTGGGGACGGTGGGGCCCTGCTGCCTGCGCTCGACCCGGTAGTACTCGCGGCCGTCGCCGCGTTACCGCCCAGCAAGCTGGGCCGGATCTCCCGTGGCACCTTCACCACTCATCTTCCGTTGCACAAGGCGCTGCGCAAGCATCGGATCAGCGGGGCAAGTCGAAGCACTCCAGGTCAGTGGATACGTCTGGCCGCCGCTGCCCATCTGCGCCGGGCACGAGCAGAACTCATCGCTCGCATGGAAGATGATGACTGTCCGCTGGCCGATATGGGTTTGGTCGATCCGAACAAGATCATGGAAATCCTGCGCGATTCCCACCAGCTCACAGAACACGCTCTTCCGCTGCTGCGCATGGTATGGCTGGATCAATGGCTGCGGGGCCGGTCATGACCATCTCATCGTCCCTCCCCGATGCTCTCGGTTCGGTGCGGCTGGCACCCCATATCACCTTCACACGGCTTCCGTATGGGGGAGCAGTTCTGGTCAACGGCGTGACGCTGGCGATAGCGGAATGCGGGGAGCGACACTGCCTGCTGATCGAACAGCTGCTGACATGTGGAATCCCTGAATCGGAAGACGGGCTGGTGGCAAGAGAGTTGGCCGCAGACCTGATCAAGAGTGGATGGTTCGCCGTCCCATCACCGGACCAAAGGTAGGAACCAATGTTTCAGTCATGGCCCGATGCTGTCGTAGCCGTACTGGCAGGGCCGCTCGCGGTGGCGGGAGCGACGAAACTGGTGGCCCCCGCCAGGAAACTGAACTGGCCGATTCAGCAAGGGATACTGGCAGCGCCTTACGGACCCCGCCTGGTCGGCGCGGCAGAGGTGATCGCGGCGGCCGCCATGGTTACCGCCCCTGGCCGTATCGCAGCGGCTCTCGCATTGATCCTCTACGTGTCTCTCACCGTGGTGGCACGGGCATTGCGTGGGCAGACGTGCGCTTGTTTCGGTATGGCCCGTTTAGCCGCTGTGGGGCGTGCTCACGTCGCGGGCAACGCCGCTGGCGGGCTCGCTGCGGCCGTAGCCCTCACTGTCGGGTCCGGCACCGCACCCGTCTCAGCGCGGGCAGGCATCGGTGCGGCTGCGGCAGCGGTGGTCCTGGGTATCGTGTCGGTTCTCGACCAACGCCGGGCGGGTAGCCAGGACGTCGAACCCGTCTGTACCGAGCAAGTGACTGCCGTGCGGCTTTTCACCACTCCCGGCTGTCCCAGCTGCCGGTCGCTTCGGCAGCTGGTGAACGCGATGGAGCCCGCTCGTCGAGGCGCGGTCACCACGACTGTTCTGAAGAATGGAGAACAGCTCCCCGAACCTATGAGCGGTCTCGGTGTCCCTGCCGCCTTCGGTGTGAACGCCGCCGGTTCGCCTGTCTGTGCCCCCGTCTCAGGAATTGGCCCGGTGAAGTCGCTCATCGACTCGATAACTGTCGGTACGCACGCCGACCCGGTGGAAGCGTCCCATGGACGGTGAGCGACGCTGGCGGGACTACGCGCTCGGTCGTCGTGTGTGGGCGGACGTCATCGCCCCCACCCATCCCTCCCTCGCTGAGCACAACCCCGCGACGGTCCAGTGGCGCGATCGCACGATCGACCCCGATCTCGTCGGACTCACCCCCGGCCGTGCTCGCCCTACACGCATTGACATCGCTCACGGCGGGAGCCGGGCATGGACCCTGCCCATTCAGGAGGTCCTGGCGACCCCGCTGGCCTGGCACCCGAATCGCCCCCTGGTCGCCGGACTGCTCGTGCGAGGTCGCCGTGCCCACCCCTGGGTCGCGGATTACCGATCCCGCACGCTGACCGTCCTCGACCGCGTCCGGGCGTCGACCGCGTTCACCGCACAGGGCGGCACGCCGCTGGCCTGGTGCGCCGACGGCCGATTGGCGCTGCTCGTTCCGGGGCCTGAAAGCAGCCCTGGCCCCGAGGTCGAGATGCCACTTGCCCGGCCCGTGACGTTCGAGGCGAAGGGGCCGAAGCACGTCACCTTCTTTCCTGGTACGGGGGAGCTCAAGGCTCTGGCGGCCGGGCGCGTCGCCGTACTGGACCTCGGCGGGGGCGAGCCCGTGCCACTCACCGGCCCTCTGCTGGTACGCGGCCTGCGGCCGGCACCCTCAGGGGAGTCCCTGCAAGTTGAGTACGCCGAGGACGAAGGAGTCGCGGTCGGCCTGGGCGAGCACGACGGGGTGGCCGGTGTTCGGGAAGCCCCGGCCGGGCTTCGCTGGCGGACCACCCTGGTAGAAACCGGGGCTCAGGGCTCAACGCGGCCGGCGGAGCGCGATCCACTCACGGCCTGCTCCGTATCCGATGCCCTTGCCGACGGGCCCCAGGACATCCCCGAGCCTCGGGACCCGGCGTCAGAGCCCGACTCGTATTCAGTGCCGATCCCCGGCGACGCTCGCCTCACCCTGTTCCCCGGCGACACCATCACCCCACATGCCGCGGTGCTGTGGATACGCGCCCGGGAACCCGAAGGGGCCGGCGTCGCCGTCCCTCCTGTGACCGTGACAGCCGCGGGCTGTGCGGTGGCCATTCTCGACCTGCCCGTTCACTGGCCGTCCGACGCCACGCTGGAGACGCTGCACACAACGATCACCGGTACGGTCCGGGCCGGTCTGGATGTCCTCACCGGTCTTTTCGCGGAGCATCACAACGGCAAGCTGATCGTCGGCGGCCACAGCTTTGGCGCCACTCTCGCTCTCTACGCGTTGGCACATGTCCCCGGATTCACCGCCGCGATCGCCCACAGCGGCTGCTACAACCGCAGCCTGACCCCCACCGGTTTCCCACACGAGAAACGGTGGTACTGGGAAGTGCCCGACATATACCAGGCATTCAGCGCGGTGCACTTCGCCGACCGTTTGGCCGGGCCCGTGCTCATCATTCACGGCACCGACGACATCAACCCGGCCACCCCTCCCGACCAGGCCGTAGGGCTCTATCGAGCGATCGTCGCAGCCGGCGGCCATGCCCGCCTCGTCCTGTTGCCCCACGAAGGGCACAACTTCCACCACTGTGAGTCCCAGCAAAGCCTGGTCGCGGAGCACCGTGCCTGGCTCGCGCGATGGACGTCTGAGCCGAAGGGGTGCTGAACCGTGGCCACGAAAACGGAAACCCCTTCGGTTCGCACCCGCGACTTGATGAGATCGGCCGCCTTCGCGATACAACTGGCGTGGCACGCGGACCGTCGCGGTCTCATCCTGGTGGTACTGGTCCAGTTGCTGACCGCGGCCGGGTTGGCCGGAGTGATCCTGGTTCTGCGAGGTTTCCTGTCCGATGTCTTCTCGTTCGCAAGAGGCCAAGGCGGCGCGGACACCGAGCGCTTCATCCCCGCGATGGCCGTATTGGTCCTCGTCGGCGCGCTGGGCGGAACTCTGCAAATCGTCAGTGCCGCCCGCCAACGGATACTTGCCGCGCAGGTGGACCGGCACGTCATCGCGATGGTTCTGCGAGCCGCAGTCCACGCCGAATTACCGGAGTTCGAGGAACCGGAGTTCCACGACCGGCTGCAGCGTGCGGTCTTCGCCTCCCGCAGCGAACCCGCCATGGTGGTCACCACCATGGCCTCGCTGCTCCAGGCCGCGCTGACCGCCGTCGCAGTCACCGCCGCGTTCGTCCTGATGGCCTGGTGGCTGCTGCCCTTCGCGGCCCTCACCGCACTGCCTGCGCTGAGGGCGGCCCGCAACGAACGCAATGCCCGCTACGGCTTACACCACGACCTGGCTGAGAACCGGCGTGTCCGCGATTATCTCGAACGCCTGCTGACCGGCCGGGAAGAGGCCAAGGAGATACGCGCGCTGGGCCTCGGGCAACTGCTTCGTTCCCGCTGGAACGCCGAGTATCGGGACGAGATTCGTGGAACCGCGGCTCTCATCGGTACTCATATGCGACGCAGGATCACGGCTAAACTCACGGGGGACGCCGGTACCGCGGTCATCATCGGCGGCGTGTGGTGGCTGGTACACACCGGTGCAGTGGCGTTGCCCACGGCAATGGCCGGACTCGTGGGGCTCTGGATGCTGTCCAACCGGATTCAAACGATGGGTGGCATGCTGAACAGTGTCGGTGAATCCGTTCTGTACCTGCAGGACCTGCGGACCTTTGCCGCGACAGATGACACGACGGCGATTATCCAGCACCCTGCCGACGCCGGCCCTTTCGGAGGCCTTCGCGCCGAGAACCTTGGATTCACCTACCCAGGATCCGATACACCCGTCCTCCGCGACGTAAGCATCACTCTGGACAAGGGAGAGATCGTCGCCCTGGTCGGCGCCAACGGCTCGGGAAAAACAACCTTGTCCAAAATCCTCGCCGGGCTGTACCAGCCGGACACGGGCGTCCTCTTCCAGGGCGATGTACCGGTTGATCATCTGAGTCTACTTCGGGACATGACCACTGTGGTCTTCCAGGACTTCACGCGCTACAGGCTTCCGGCCATCGACAACATCGTCTTCGGCCGTCCCGACATGGCGGCCGACATCCAACGGGCCACGGATGCCGCACTGTACGCCGGTGCCCACGAGTTCCTCAAGCAACTGCCGAACGGCTACGACACGTTGCTCAGCAAGGAATTCACGGGCGGCTCCGACCTCTCCGGCGGCCAGTGGCAGCGATTGGCTCTGGCGCGCGCCTTCTACCGAGATTCCCCCTTCGTGATCCTCGACGAACCCACCGCGGCCCTGGACCCGCAGGCTGAAGCCGATCTGTTCGCGCGCATCCGGGAACTCTTCGCAGGGCGCACTGTGCTGCTCATCTCTCACCGCTTCTCCAGCGTCCGCCACGCCGACCGGATCTACGTACTGGAGGCGGGGCGGGTGAGCGAACAGGGCACACATGAGTCACTGATGAGCCACGACGGGACCTACGCGCGCCTTTTCCGACTGCAGGCCACCGCATTCCAGAATGGACGTCAGCGTCAGGTGTAACCCTGGCCACAGGAGACTGGTGGACATGACCCCTCATCACCCGACCGTATCAATGAGCGGTGAGTGCTTTGGGAGCATGTCACGCTGCTGAGCGCCTCGGGGACGACGAGCACACGGAGACTCGTAGACCTCAGCGTTTTGGCCGTTCCCCTCGGTCGTCGGCAGATGCACCGGCGGGCTTTGCCCGTGCCGGCAGCACCGTCGGCACCGAGCCGAGTTGGCGGCACACGTCGAAACGGGGGCCTCAGTCGGCCAGAAACGTCAGGACGCGCCGGGGACGAACGGCGAATCCCCGCCCCACCCGGCAGGCCATACACCGTAGGGCCAGGGGCAGAGGTGGCGGCGCGGGCGCCGTGGGGGCGTTATGGGGTGGTCGCGGCCACTGCGTGGCGGTCACCCCACACCCGTGGCCTGCCGGGAGTACGCCGGCCTTCCTGCGCGGCGAGCGCCGCGTCGACGAAGGTCTCCACGAAAGCGGCCACCTCGGACGCGTTGATCTCCGTCGTCCAGTTGCTGACCGCGCGTCAGCCGAGTGCGCACCCGATCGGCCAAACCGAACCGCATCGGTGACCGGCCAGGCCCTCCGGGCCTCACTTCACGCGGTGTGCGGTGTGACCTTGCTTCGAGCCTGCCCATAGGCAGGCGGGATGTCGTTGGACGGTCACTGCGCGGTTGTTGACGATACTCGCACGCGGTGGCCGTGCCGGGCGAGGCCCCGGTGCTCCTTGGGGGAGATGCCGTAGGCGGTGCGGAAGACGCGGCTGAAGTGCGCGTTGTCGGTGAATCCCCAGCGGGCGGCGATGGCATGCACCGGGCGGGAGAACAGTCGAGGGTCGGCCAGGTCCACGTGGCAGTGTTCCAGGCGGCGCCGGCGTATCCAGGTGGCGACGGGGAGCCCCTGCTCCCGGAAGAGCGTGTAGAGCTGTCGGGCAGAGATCTGATGGGCGGCGGCGATCATGTTCGGGGAGAGCGCCGGGTCGCCGAGTCGTCTTTCGATGAAGTGCCGGATCCGTCTCCGCAGGATCTCGTGGTGGGTCTCGGGGGGCACCTGGGTCTCTGCATCGAGGTGGTGGGCGAGCTGTGCGGTCAGGAGGTCGACGGTGAGGGCGGCCAGGCGTGCGCTGTCCCCCGGCTGATACGTGGTGGCGTCGCGGAGCAGCTGGGTGAGGTAGCCGGAGAGCAGGGCGCCGACCCCCTCGCGTCCCGGCAATGGCACCGCGACGAGTTCGGCCAGCCTGTTGGGGGGAAGGGGCAGGAGTGCCTTGGGAACGTTCAGCACCATTCCCTCGGCCGCGGCGGTCTCCGTGTCGGCGCGGACCCAGAGTCTCCATGGGCGCGAGGCGTCAGTGAGCATCACCTCCCCGGGTCCGACCGTGGCATCCCGGCCGACATGGATGATCCGATGCCCCCCGCGCAGGTTGAGCAGCAGTTGGTAGGACTCGGGGTCGAACGTTCGGATCAGCTTCGGCGTCCGGGAGTTCTCCGACGAGAGGCAGGTCACGCCGGACACCTGCACCGCGCCGAGATGAAGCAGCCGCACACTCGCCCGGAAACACTCCGGCCGTTCGCTTCGGACCACGCTTGGTGCGAGCGAGCTGCCCACCAAGTCGTGCCAGAGACCGAAGCGTTCCTCGACGGGGTAATCCTCTGTGTGGAACTCCGTTACCTTCACCGCGGCCCCCTCGGCGTGGCATCGCCTCCGGCACCCGACCGGCACCCCGGGCGAACACCACCGTCGGCTTCCCGCCTGCCGCACCCCGCACGGACAATCATGAATCCCCCTGAAAGATCAGCGCTCAGCGCCATCGCGACGTGATCTCGGCGAAGCCGTCATACATGTCACAAGACCCCACGCGGTCGGATGGTGTACCACGCACGGTCTTGGTCCGGGCGGGGCACGGTGATAGTGGCTGAGGGGACTGGCAGCGTTCTTGCGCCGTTCTTGCAGAGCGGATGACCCGCTTTTGGTCAGCTCTGCGCAGAACCGGCGAGGGGCCCGCGCTGGGGTGCGAGCGTGGATCCGCCTGTGCGGAATGGGTCCTACGGCGGGGGAAGTGCGCGTAATGATCAGACTGTTGGGGCGTGTCACGTTGGACCTCGGTCACGCGCGCGTGGCGGCCGGGCCCGCCAAGCAGAGCGCAGTACTCGCCGTGCTGGCCCTGAACGCCAACCACGCGGTGCCGCTCGACTCGATCGTCGACCGAATCTGGGACGAAGGTCCGCCGCCCGCCGTACGGAGTGCCGTCTACGCGTATATTGCTCGGCTGCGCAAGCTGCTCGAACGCCTGCCGGACGTACGGCTGTCGCGTGACGGAATCGGCTACGTGCTCGGCATTGAACCGGACCGTGTGGACGTGCTGGCCATGCGGCGCGCCGCGGCAGTGGCCGCACGGGCCGTCACGGCCGGAGAGACCAGTCACGCGGCCGGACTGTGGCGGTCCGCGCTGGAGCTGTGGCACGGGGACGAGGCACTCACCGGTGTCCCGGGATACTGGGCCGCGCGCCAGCGGGAGGCGCTGGAGAGCGAACGGCTGGAGATCCTGGCTGGGCTGTACACGGCAGAGCTGCGACTGGACCGGCACAGGGCGGTGGTGGGCGAGCTGGCCCAAGCCGTCGCGGACCGCCCGCTCGCCGAGGGGCTGGTGGCGCGGCTGATGCTGGCGCTGTACCGCTGTGGGCGGCAGGCCGAGGCCTTGGAAGCGTACGAGCGATGTCAGCGGCGGCTGCGTGACGAGCTCGGTTGCGGCCCGGGCCCGGAGATGAGCGCGGCTCATCATACGGTCCTCACCGCCGAGGCCACCGGGGCCGTTTGGTCGGAAGTACCGGTAACACCCGCGCCCGTGCGCACCGAAGTTTCCGGGTCCGGGTCCGGGTCGATGCGGGCGCCAGTATCCGACGCCCCGTCCGCTGCCGCCCCCACTGCTGCCACTTCGATACGCGGTGCCTCCTCGCTGTCCCGTGTCGTGCCGCGGCAACTCCCCACCGGGCCCCGCTGGTTCGTAGGGCGGGAGAACCAGCTGGCCGAGCTGACCAAGGCCATGGACCGGCTCGGCGAGCCCTGCGGAGCCGCGGTCATCACCTCGATCGGCGGCAGCGGCGGGATCGGCAAGACGTCCCTTGCCTTGCACTGGGCGCACCAGAATGCCGCCCGTTTTCCAGACGGGCAGCTCTACGTCGACTTGCAGGGCTTCGACCCCTCCGAGGAGCCGGTCGCACCCGACGTCGCCGTGCGCGGGTTCCTCGACGCCCTCGGTGTGGGCGCCTCGTCCGCACCCCTGGCACCGCAGGCCCTGACCGGGCTGTACCGCAGCCTGGTCGCGGACCGGCGGATGTTGATCGTGCTGGACAACGCGGCCGACTCCGAACAGGTGGCCACCCTGCTGCCCGGCTGCGCCACCTGCGCGGTACTGGTCACCAGCCGCCGCCGGCTGACCGGGCTGGCCACCACGCGTGGCGCGCAGATCCTGACGCTCGACATGCTGACCGACACCGAGGCCCGGGAACTGCTTAGCCACCACCTCGGCGAGGAACAGCTCAGGGCCGAACCCGGCGCCGTGGCGGCGGTCGTCGGACACTGCGCCGGGCTTCCTCTCGCCCTCGGCGTGGTCGCGGCCCATGCTGCCGCCCAGCCGCACTTCCCGCTGGCCGCGCTCGCCGAGGAACTCCGGGAAGAGTCGGCGCGGCTGGACGCACTGGACGGGGGCGATCTGACGGCCAACGTACGTGTGGCGTTCTCCGTCTCGTACCGTGCGCTCACCCCTGGGGCGGCAGAGCTGTTCCGGCTCCTGGGACTCGCTCCGGGAACGGAGACCAGCGAGGCTGCCGTGAGCAGCCTGCTCGGCGCCCCCATGGCCGCCACCCGCAGGATCCTGCGCGAGTTGGAGGTCGTGCACCTGGTGCGGCGATCGGCGCCCGGCCGCTACCGCCTTCACGACCTGCTCCATCTGTACGCCGCCGAGCGCGCCGTCGCCGACCAGCCGGAGCCGTCCCAGGACCAGGCCTTGCGGCGCCAGATGGACTTCTATCTGCACACCGCGCGTGCCGGAGCCGCGATCCTCAGCCCTCTCTCCCACCACTCCCTGGAGATGGACGCGCCCTTGGCCGGGGTGACGCTTGAGCACCTGCCCGACCAGGCCGCCGTCATGGAGTGGTTCCGGGCAGAACATTCCTGTCTGATCGCCGCTCAGCGCCTCGCTGCCGAGCGGGGGTGGGACGTACTGGTGTGGCACCTTGCCCGGGTGGTGGACGGGTTCCTTTGGCGTCAGGGACACCTGCACGACCACGCCGCTCTGTGGCGGACGGGGCTTGCGGCAGCCGAACGGCTCGGCGAAGCGGGCGCACAGGCCTGGGCGCTCCGCCGGCTGGCCCACGCCTGCGCCAGGGCGGGAAACCACAAGGCAGCGGTGGCCCACGCGGGCCAAGCGCTCGCCGCGGCGAGCGAAGCCGGGGACACGGCCGAGCAGGCACGCATTCACGACGTCATGGCGTGGGCCTGGGCCAGGCAGGGTGACGACCGGCAGGCCCTGACCCATGTACACCACACCCTGCGGTTACAGCGCTTACTGAACGATCCGCTGGCAGTCGCGAACGCCCTCAACGCTGTGGGCTGGTACGAGGCCCGGCTCGGCGACTACCGCACGGCCCTGACCCACTGCGAGGAGGGCCTTGCCATCCACCGGCGCGAGGGCTTCCGTGACGGTCAGGCCTGCACACTCGACAGCCTCGGCTACATCGCCCTCTCCGCCAACCGGCACGCCGACGCGCTGGATTACTACCGCCAGGCCCTCGCCCTCTTCCACGACCTCGGCAATATCTACGAGGAGGCCAACACCCTCGCCAACATCGGCGATGTCCATCTCGCGCACGGTCGACTGCCAGACGCCCGCGAGAACTGGCAGCAGGCCATTACCCTTTACCAGTCCCAGCACCGCAAGGAAGATGCCGAACGGCTCCAAGCGAAACTGGACTCCATGCGGCCCCCCTCCTGATGGTGAGAGAGCCTCTGGCTTCGTTCACTCTCAGCGACAGCGTTTGACGATGAGCTTCCTTGACACCGGTCGCACCACGTCGTCAAAACTCGTCAGCTGCCCCTTGCCGAACAAGATCCCGAACACAGAAAAACTCCCAGCCCGGACGAATCCGTGCTGGGAGCTCTGTAAAACCTGGGCAATTGTGTGAACTACCCTTTGCTCTTGTGTCCGAGGGGGGACTTGAACCCCCACGCCCGATAAAGGGCACTAGCACCTCAAGCTAGCGCGTCTGCCATTCCGCCACCCGGACCAGGTGTCTGCCGGGCGGCCATGGGCCGTTCCGACGTGGAAAACCATAGCAAACATTCGACGGTGCCCGATCACGGCCCGATCCGCGCGACGGCCCCGCCCGCGCGCCGGGTTCGGTGCGGGCGGCGGGTCCTGTGACGGGCGTATGACAGGCGGGGGCCTGTCTTGGGGTGCGGGGGCGGATCGCGGGAGTATGAGGACCATCAAGCGAGGACCACCAGCAACGACCGTGGGAGTGAGCAGCGTGAGCGAGCCGAACGCGGGCAGGACCGTCTCGGGCGAGGACGAGGTCGTCGACCTCTGCCGTGATCTGATCCGGATCGACACCAGCAACTACGGGGACCACTCGGGACCGGGGGAGCGGGCCGCGGCCGAGTATGTCGCGGAGAAGCTCGCCGAGGTCGGCCTCGAACCCCAGATCTTCGAGTCCCACAAGGGCCGTGCGTCCACCGTCGCCCGGATCGAGGGCGAGGATCCCTCCAAGCCCGCCCTGCTCATCCACGGCCACACGGATGTCGTCCCGGCCAACGCCGAGGACTGGCGGCACCATCCGTTCTCGGGCGAGATCGCGGACGGCTGTGTCTGGGGCCGGGGCGCCGTCGACATGAAGGACATGGACGCGATGACCCTCGCCGTCGTACGGGACAGGATGCGCACCGGCCGCAAGCCGCCGCGCGACATCGTGCTGGCCTTCCTGGCCGACGAGGAGGCGGGCGGCACCTACGGGGCGCGGTATCTCGTCGACAACCACCCCGGGCTCTTCGAGGGCGTCACCGAGGCGATCAGCGAGGTCGGCGGCTTCTCCTTCACCGTCAACGAGAATCTGCGGCTCTATCTCGTCGAGACGGCACAGAAGGGCATGCACTGGATGCGGCTGACCGTGGAAGGCACCGCCGGGCACGGCTCCATGACCAACCACGACAACGCCATCACCGAACTCTGCGAGGCCGTGGCGCGACTCGGCCGCCATCAGTGGCCGGTGAGAGTGACCAAGACCGTACGGTCCTTCCTGGACGAGCTGTCCGACGCGCTGGGCACTCCGCTCGACCCGGAGGACATGGACGCCACGCTCGCCAAGCTCGGCGGTATCGCGAAGATGATCGGCGCCACCCTGCGCAACTCCGCCGCGCCCACCATGCTCGGCGCCGGATACAAGGTGAACGTGATCCCCGGCCAGGCGACCGCGCATGTCGACGGCCGTTTCCTGCCCGGGTACGAGGAGGAGTTCCTGGCCGACCTCGACCGGATCCTCGGCCCCCGCGTCAAGCGGGAGGACGTGCATGGTGACAAGGCCCTGGAGACCAGCTTCGACGGCAGGTTGGTGGACGCCATGCAGACGGCGCTGTCGGCGGAGGACCCGATCGCGCGGGCCGTTCCGTACATGCTGTCGGGCGGTACCGACGCCAAGTCCTTCGACGACCTCGGCATCCGCGGCTTCGGCTTCGCCCCCCTCAAGCTGCCGCCGGAGCTGGACTTCGCCGGGATGTTCCACGGTGTGGACGAGCGCGTACCGGTTGACGGCCTTCAGTTCGGTGTGCGGGTGCTGGATCGGTTCATCGACCACAGCTGACAAGGGAGTTGAGGTTCCGGTAATCGACAGCGTGTGCGTCCACGACTGAGAAGAGTGAATGCGACCATACGCTCGTAGCCTCATTACTTCCTCCTCGTTACAGGTGTGCGGTCCGCGGCTGGGACCGCGTTTGCCAACAAGGAGGAACAATGATCAAGAAGGTCGTCGCTGCTGCGGCTGTTACTGGTGGTCTGGTGCTCGCGGGTGCGGGTATGGCCGTCGCCGACGCGGGCGCCCAGGGTGCCGCTATCGGTTCTCCCGGTGTCCTTTCGGGCAACGTGGTCCAGGTTCCGGTCCACGTTCCGGTGAACGTGTGCGGCAACACGATCTCCGTGATCGGGCTGCTGAACCCCGCCTTCGGCAACGTGTGCGTCAACCACTGACGTCGTATCTCTCACACCTCGTGAGGGTCTGAGCCCGAGTGGCCCCGGAGTGCGCGCCATGCGCTCCGGGGCCGCTGGGCATCCTGCCCCGGCACCGATGCCCAGGGCAGCTCCGAAAGGCAAGAGGCAGGGATCGAAGCTATGAGGCAGGTCACGCGCAAAGGCCTGATCACTGTGGCAGCCGCGGGCGGCGTACTCGCGCTCGGCGGCGGCTACGCACACGCGGACTCGGGAGCGAGCGGCACCGCCGCGAACTCGCCGGGGGTGCTGTCCGGCAACAACGTGCAGGTACCGGTGCATGTCCCGGTCAACGTGTGCGGAAACACCGTCGATGTCGTCGGGGTGCTCAACCCCGCCTTCGGCAACAAGTGCGCCAATGTGTCCGGTGTGCCCGGCAAACCGTCCGGCGGCGGACACGGCCGTACGCACGGCGGGGGCCAGGACGGCGGTGCCGCGCACCCCGACGGGTCGCACAACGGCGGCTCACACCCCGGCGCCACACACACCGTGCCGTCCGGCGGCTCCCACGCGGCGGGCGGCGCGGTCGACTCCCCGGGCGTCGGCTCCGGCAACTCGGTCGAGGTGCCGATCGACGTCCCCGTGAACGTCTGCGGGAACTCCATCGATGTCATCGGCCTGCTCAACCCCGCCCTGGGCAACGGCTGCGCGAACGACGCGCCCGGCCACCCGCCGGTCAAGCCGGAGCAGCCCGGGATCCCCGGGAAGCCGGTAGCCCCGCACGAGCCAGGTCCGCCGCCGTCCGACCGTGCGATCCCGCCGGCGCCGGTCGCCCCCAGCGCCCCGAACACCCCCGAGACGCACACCGTCGCACAGCCCGAGGGCACCGACGTCCTCGCGCATACCGGTGCCGACGCG
Organism: Streptomyces sp. NPDC094034; assembly: GCF_040303865.1. Classification (NCBI taxonomy): domain Bacteria; kingdom Bacillati; phylum Actinomycetota; class Actinomycetes; order Kitasatosporales; family Streptomycetaceae; genus Streptomyces; species Streptomyces sp. NPDC094034. The sequence goes on from NZ_JBEOUD010000041.1 coordinate 48,837, forward strand.
CTCGGGATCGCGATTCCGGCGGGTGCGGGCCTGCTGCTCGCGGGCACCATCCTCTACCGCCGCTCCCGGTCCCGTTCCGTCGCGTAGTCACGCGACGCCGCACCGTAGCGAAACAGGCGGAAAACACACCGAAAACGGGACAGGGTAGGACAGGGGCGGGCCTCGCAACAGCGGGGCCCGTTCCGTCGTACTCACCCTCACCAGGTGGCGCGCACCTGACGGATGATGCGTCGGCGCAGCCGTACCCTGCGGCTGCCGTCCCGGTGCAGGCTCAGACGGTCCAATTCCCAGTGCCCGTACTCGGCGTGGTCGGTGAGCAGACGCGCCGCTTCCTTGCGGGAGACCCCGCGCGGCACGTACACGTCGACAAATTCGTATTCCGGCATCGCATCTATTGTGCGGGCAGAGCCCCGGTACGGATAGCGTCTGCACTATGTCTGATGCTGCGCAGCCCACCGCTGCCGAGGTACGCGCTGCCGCCGAGGCGGTCAAGGTAGCTCTGGACCGCCATCTCGCGGCGGTCGAACACCGCACGGGTGAGGACGACCCGGCTGTTTCCGACGCGTTCAACGCCCTCGCCGTCGCGGCCGAGGTCTATGACGAGCGGCTTTACAACCGGTACGACGAAGTCACCCCCTTCGAGATCCCGGACCCGGACGACTCACTGCCGCCCTACAACGGTCCCGAGGAGCCCAACGCCCTCAGCGTGCTGATCCGGCGTGACTACGCGGTCGTGGAGCCGCAGCGGCTGCTCGCACAGGCACAGCGCATCGCCGATGTGGAAGGGGACACCGACAACGCGGGAGTGGCGGGCGGCAGTGTGCACGCCGCCCTCGGTGTGCTCTTCGGTGAGTACGAGCCGGACGAGATCGCCTCCCGTCACAAGGAGTTCGGCCTTGAGGAGGGCGACTCCACCCTCTGGGTGTCCGCCGCGGACGACCTCCCCGAGCCGGGGGAGTGGCTTTCGGCCCCCTTCGACCAGGCCGACCCCCAGCAGGTGGTCTGCCGCTTCGATGTCAGCGCGGTCTTCGACGAGGACGATCTCGACGCGGACATCGACGACCTGGAGGAACAGGACGCCTGACGTCGTGCCGCCCGCGCCGACGCCGAGCCCCGGTGGGCGCGGCGCGGGCGGTACGGACGTCCCGGCTATGACCTGGTTGACCTACGGCCTGGTTGACCTACGGCCTGGTCGACCCACGGCCTGGTCGACCTGGGCGCGGCTCAGCCCGGCTGCACCGCGGGGGCCAGCAGGCCCTCGATCAGCGGGCGCAGTCTGGTGGTCCGCTCCTGGGACGGGATCTCCGCCACGGCGCGCGCGAGCGCCTGGTCGACGCCGTGCACCACCGACAGATGACGATCGCCCCGGCTGAACGCCGTATAGACCCATGGGCGGCTCAGCCCCCGCGCGGCGTCGCCGGGGAGCACCACGACCGCCGCGGGCCAGCGCATCCCCGCCGCCTGGTGCGCGGTGAGCGCCCAGCCGTGGCGTACGGCCGACTCCACCCGGTCCCTGGGCACGACGATCCGCGTGCCCTCGCAGTCGAGACGCAGCCCCTCGGCGTCCGCGGAGACCACCGCCCCCTGGAGCGTCCGGCCGGGCGACGGTACGTAGGCGATCCTGTCGCCCGGATCGAAGCCGCCGAACCGGCCGGGACCGGGGTTGAGCCGCTCCTTGAGCGCCGTATTGAGGGCGCGGGTGCCCGCCGAGCCGCCATGGCCCACGGTGATCACCTGTGTCCGCCCGGCGTCCACCCCGAAGGCGCGCGGCACCGACTCGGCCACCAACTGCACCGTGCGGTGCACCGCCTCGCCCGCGTCCCGCACCGGAACGATCACGACCTCCTTGCCGGGGGCCTCGACCTGCTGAAGCTCACCGATCCCGATGCCCGAGACCAGCTCGCCGATCGGCCCCGGGTCGGGGGTACGGGAGGCGAGCCGCGGGCACACCCCGGCGGCCAGCAGATCCGCGAACACCCGGCCCGCGCCCGCCGACCACAGGACTCCCGGGTCACCGCTGAGGACCAGACGGCTGCCGTCGGGCAGTGACTCGACGATCATCGCGGCCGTCTCGACATCGAGCTGCGGCGCGTCCAGCACGACCAGGAGATCGAGCGCGAACAGGCCGTCCGCGTCCCGTCCGGGGCCTTCCGTGCCTGCCAGCAGCCCGGCCACGGTGACGGCTCCCGCCGTCGCGTCCAGTCGGTCACGGCCGTTCTCACTGTGTGCCGCGACGACCGCGCGCAGCCCGAGCGCGTGGGCCGCCCCGGCCAGGGCGACCGGCTCGGCGCGCGCGGCCTCACCACCGGTGTGCAGCACGAGCCCATGGCCGGCGACCGCGCGGATCAGCTCCGCCGCCGCGCGCGGGGCCTTTGCCGCGGCCTCGTCCCAGGAGTCCTCGGGCACGGTCTTGACCAGCCGCGCGAGCCCGTCGGCAAGGCTCTCCTCGGCGAGCGCGTACCGGTCGAGTCCGAGCAGCACGGGGGCCGGCGGACCGGCCTCGGCCGGGTCGGTGCCGTCGGCGGGCTCCTCTTCCGCTCCGGCCTCGCTCTCCTCCGCGACGGCTCCGGAACGCCCCTCGAAGCCGTCCTCGAAACCGCCTCCGAAGCTGTCCTCCGCGCCCTCCTGGAACACCAGCACCGCGCCCTCGGCGATCGCGTGCCGCACCGCCTCGTGAGGGTCGGGCACCGCGTGCTCGGCCAGGGTGTCCCGTACCGAGGCGGCCTCAAGCGCGGTGTGGCCCTGGAGCGCGGCCCGTTCCAGCAGCCAGCCGATGAGCGCGGCGGCCCGCCGTTCGTCACCGGGGCCGCAGGCCGCTCCGAGCAGGGCGCGCGCGAACCCGTCGGCCTGCTCGGGCCGTACCCCGGCGACGCCGAGCAGCTGCCACGGGTCCTCGCGCAGCATCTCCGCGGCCTGCTCCCCGAGCGCGGCCGCGACCTGCTCCGCGAGCGCCTCCGGCGCACCGCCTTGCGCCAGCACGGTCCGTACGGCGGACACCGCCTCGGCCGGGACGGCGCGCGAAGCCGACGCGGGCGCGGGCGCGAGGCCCGGCGTGGGGCCCGAGGGAGCGGCCGACACGGGCTCAGCGGCGCGCGCAGACGGCTGGGCGCGCTCCGGGGCCCCGGACGCGCGCGGGCCCAGCAGCGACCGGTCCACGGGCGCGCCACTCTCCACGGCGCGTACGGCGGCGAGCAGATCGGCGGCCTGCCCGCTCAGTTTCCCGCCGGCGGCGATGGGGCCGGCCTTCTCCGCCTTGCGCTGCTCGATCCGCTCCCGCAGCTCCCGCTGCGCGGCCAGCTCGGCCGCAGCCTCGGACACCTCGGACACCTCGGACACCTCGGACACCTCGGACACCTCGGCCGCGGCGGGCCCGGCCACCGCCGCCTCACCCTCGGTCACCGCGCCTCCGGCCGTCCCGTCCGCTCCGTCCGCTCCGTCCGGCGCGTCCGTGCCGGCACTGTCCGCGCCGGGGCCTTCCGCGTCCTGAGTGGCGTGCTCAGTGGCGGTCTCGGCCGCCCCCGCGGCGGTGTCGCGGTCCGTACTCACAGCGTGCTCCAGTCCTGGTCGGGATAGCGGTGCACGGGCGCCGACACATCGTCGAGCGCCTGGCAGATCTCGTCAGGAAGACTAAGGCTCTCCACTGACAGAGCGGCCGTGAGCTGCTGCGCGTTGCGCGCGCCGATGATCGGCGCCACGACCCCGGGGCGGTCCCGTACCCACGCCAGCGCCACTTCCAGGGGAGTGGTGGCGAGCCCTTCCGCCGCCGTCGCGACCGCGTCCACGATCCGGCTCGCCGGCTCGTCGAGATACGGCTCGACGAACGGGGCCAGCAGTTCGGAGGCGCCCCGGGAATCGGGCGGTGTGGTGTGCCGGTACTTGCCGGTGAGCACCCCGCGCCCCAGCGGTGACGAGGGCAGCAGTCCGACCCCCAGATCGATCGCGGCGGGCAGCACCTCCCGCTCCACCCCGCGTTGCAGCAGTGAGTACTCCATCTGACTGCTGGCCAGCCGGGTCCGTATACCGGGCGAGGCGAGTTGCCAGGTGGCGGCCTTGGCCAGCTGCCAGCCGCAGAAGTTCGACACCCCCGCGTACCGGGCCCGCCCGCTGGTGACCGCGATGTCGAGCGCGTGGAGCGTCTCCTCCAGCGGTGTGCCGGTGTCGAAGGCGTGGATCTGCCACAGATCCACATAGTCCGTGCCGAGCCGCTCCAGGGACGCGTCCAGCGCGGCGAGCAGATGTCCGCGCGAACCGTCGAAGCGCCGGTAGGGGTCGGGCACACTCCCGGCCTTGGTCGCGATGACCAGATCGCGGCGCGGAACGAGCCGTTCGACGAGTTGACCGAGCAGATATTCGGCCTCCCCGCCGCCGTACACGTCCGCCGTGTCGATCAGCGTGCCGCCCGCTTCCCAGAAGGCCTTCATCTGGTCGGCGGCGTCGTGTTCGTCGGTGTCCCGCCCCCAGGTCAGGGTGCCGAGCCCGATTCTGGACACGCGCAGGCCGGTTCGGCCGAGATGCCTCTGCTCCATGGCTGCTGAGATTACTGGCCATGGCCCCACGCGGAGAGAGCCTGTGGACAACCCGCCCCTGACGGATCCCCGTATCGCGCGCTAGAGTCCCGGGCACAGAGACGTTACTCATCGGTAAGGGAGTGGTTATGCGGCTCGGCATCAACCTCGGATACTGGGGCGCGGGGATGGACGGCGACAATCTCGCCGTCGCGCGGGAGGCGGACCGGCTCGGCTACGACGTCTGCTGGGCCGCCGAGGCGTACGGCTCCGACGCGCCGACCGTACTGAGCTGGGTCGCCGCGCAGACCGAGACCATCGACGTCGGTTCCGCGATCCTCCAGATCCCGGCACGCCAGCCCACGATGACGGCCATGACCGCCGCCACTCTCGACTCCCTCTCCGGCGGCCGGTTCCGACTCGGCCTCGGCGTCTCGGGCCCGCAGGTCTCCGAGGGCTGGTACGGAGTGAAGTTCGACAAGCCGCTCGCCCGTACCCGGGAGTACGTGGAGATCGTCCGCAGGGCCATGACCCGCGAGCGGCTGTCGTACGAGGGCGAGCACTGGACGCTGCCGCTGCCCGGCGGCCCCGGCAAGCCGCTGAAGCTCACCGTCCATCCGGAGCGCGAGCACATCCCGCTCTACATCGCCGCGATCGGTCCCAAGAACCTGGAGCAGACCGGTGAGATCGCCGACGGCGCGCTGCTGATCTTCCCCTCCGCCGAGCATCTGGAGGACACGGCGATCCGGCATCTGCGGGCGGGCCGCGAGAAGGCCGGGCTGACCATGGACGGCTTCGACGTCTGTCCCACCGTGCCGATCGCGATCGGCGAGGACATCAACGCGCTGGCCGATGTCTTCCGTCCGTACACCGCGCTCTATGTGGGCGGGATGGGCAGCCGTGAGCAGAACTTCTACAACCAGCTCGCCCGGCGCATGGGGTATGAGAAGGAGGCCACCGAGATCCAGGACAAGTACCTCACGGGCGACAAGAACGGCGCGGCGGCGGCCGTACCGCACGAGCTGATCGACTCGACCACGCTGCTCGGTTCCGTGGAGCGGATCGCCGACCGGATGGGGGCGTACGCCGCCGCCGGTGTCACCACGCTGACCCTCGCACCGTCCGGCTTCACGCTCGACGAGCGGATCGCCGCGCTCCGGGCGGGCACGGAGGCCCTGGAGCGCGCCGGGCTGGTGTCGTAGCCGCCCTGGCCCTTCTCCGTCCCGGTCCGCGGTCGCCATGGCCCGAACGGGCTACCGGACCGACGGGCTCATACGCGAAGTCCGCGATGACGTACGGGAACGTATGCGGGCGGCCGGTCGGAAGTCTCCGGCCGTGGTGGGGGCTCGGGGGGTCTTCCCCGCCACGGCCGTCATGTACGACAACGCCTCCGGGCCCGCTCGGTTACGCGCCGGGGCTTCGTGCCCGCTCCTTCTTTCGGCTCAGCGGCCCGGCGTAGCTGTTGCCTGTTCCCTCGCACCCCATTTGACTCGGTTTCTGCGGATGTCTGTATGGAGGTGGCAGTGATGCTCTCGGCCCGAAGCCTGTTCCAGGAAATCCTGGACGACGATCGTTCCTTCCGGCTGTTCTGCTCCATCGCGGCCAGCGGCGAGGCTCAGGGAGGGTGGGAGAACGGCCGGATCGCCGCTCTGGTGCCGCGATCCATGCGGGATCTCGCTCCGAAGATCGCCCGGCACGGCGCCGACGAGGACAAACACGGGCGGATCTTCAACGCCCTGCTGCGCAAGCGCGGTCTCCAGCCCGTCGCGGTGCCCGCGGACACGGACTACACCACACTGCTGGAGCGGCAGGGCATCGGGCTCGCCCACACGAAGCTGCGCCGTGACGAGCCGCTGACCGAGGAGGACATCCTCGTCTATCTCGCGCACAGCCGGATCACCGAGCAGCGGGCCGCCGACCAGATGGTGATGCTGGTCAGATACTTCGGCGACAACCCCGAGGTCGGCAAGGCCGTCAAGATGATCAGCAATGACGAGGACAACCATCTCGCCTACTGCCACGAGGAACTGCTGCGCCTGGCCCGCGCGGGCCACGGCCGTACGATCCAGCGCACCCTGCGGCACTGCGCCCTGTCCGAGATCAGGGTCTACCGGCAGGTGAGTCTGGCCGTGATGGGCCGGATGGGCCGGATCCTTGGCTGGCCGGCGCCCAAGTCGGCGGCGCTCGCCGCGGGGATCCGCGCCATCTACGCGTACGAACGGCTCATCGGCTGGCGCCGGATGGTCACGCTCGTGATGCCGGAGCGGCGCGACGCGCTCGGCGGGTCCGCGACCGCCGCGCCGGCCTTCTGAGGCGCCGAGATTCCAAACCCCTGACGCGCGGCGGGTCCGAGCCACGCGCGGCGGGTCCGAGCCACGCGCGGCGGGTCCGAGCCACGCGCGGCGGGTCAGGGCCACGCGCGGCGGGTCACAGCCAGCCGCGACGCTTGAACGCCCGATGCAGCCCGAAGACCACGACCACCATGAACACGAGCACGGCCGGGTACGCCCACGCATATCTCAGCTCCGGCATGTGCTTGAAGTTCATGCCGTAGATACCCGCGACCAGCGTCGGGACGGCGGCCATGGCCGCCCACGCCGAGATCTTCCGCATGTCGTCGTTCTGCCGCACCCCCATCTGCGCGAGATGCGCCGCCAGGATGTCGGAGAGCAGCCGGTCGAGCCCCTCCACCTGCTCATTGGCGTGCAGCAGATGGTCGTTGACGTCCCGGAAGAACAGCTGTGAGCCCGTGTCGACGAAGGGCACCCCCGGGCCCGCCAGCCGGGCCATCGGCGACGCCAGCGGGCCGGTGGCCCGGCGGAACTCCATCACCTGCCGCTTGAAGTTGTAGATCCGTTCCGCGGTCGACATCACCGGGCCCGACCCCGATCCCGCCTTGCGCGCCCCGGACCCGCCGTCGCCCCCGTCCGGCGCGAAGACCTGCTCCTCCAACTCCTCCAGATCGAGCTGGAGCTCCCCGGCCACCTCGATGTAGTCGTCCACGACCGCGTCACTGACCGCGTACAGGACCGCCGTGGGTCCGTGCTTGAGGACCTCGGGCTCCGCTTCGAGCCGTTGCCGTACGGCCGTCAGCGGAGCGCTCTCGCCGTGCCGGACCGTCACCACGAAGGAGTCGCCGACGAAGACCATCAGCTCTCCGGAGGAGACGACGTCGCGTTCGTGGTCGTACCGCACCGGTTTGAGCACGACGAACAGCGAGTCGTCGTAGATCTCCAGCTTGGGCCGTTGATGCGCGGTGAGAGCGTCCTCCACGGCCAGCGGATGCAGCCCGAACTCGCTGCTCACAAGGTCGAACTCGTGCGCCGTGGCCTCGTGCAGCCCGAGCCAGAGGAACGCGTCGCCCGTGGCGCGCGCCTCGGCGAGGGCGTCGGAGAAGTCGGCGGGGCCGTCGGTACGGCGTCCGTCGCGGTAGATGGCACAGTCCACGATCACGGCGGGCATTCTCCCCCCTCGGCGTCCCGCCCGCATCCTCCGGGTACGCACCGGCCCATGACGCCGCCCTACCGACCGCCTACGCTGGCGGGCATGGCCACGTTGATCCTCGTACGTCATGGACGGTCCACCGCCAACACCGCGGGGCTGCTCGCGGGCTGGACGCCGGGGGTCGCCCTCGACGAGCGCGGCGCCGCCCAGGCCGCGGCGCTGCCCGGGCGCCTGGCGGGGGTGCCGATCGCCGCCGTCGTCAGCAGCCCGTTGCAGCGCTGTCTGGAGACCCTTCAGCCGCTGCTGGAGGCCCGGCCGGAGCTGGCGGTCCAGACCGACGACCGGATCGGGGAGTGCCACTACGGCGACTGGTCCGGCCGCAAGCTCGCCGAGCTGGCCGACGAGCCGCTGATGACGGTCGTCCAGCAACATCCCTCGGCCGCCGTGTTCCCCGGGGGCGAGTCGATGCGCGCGATGCGGTCGCGCGCGGTGGACGCCGTACGGGAGTGGAACACCCGCGTCGAGGAGGAGCACGGCGAGGACGCCGTCTTCCTGATGTGCTCGCACGGGGACATCATCAAGGCGCTCGTGGCGGACGCCCTGGGCATGCATCTGGATCTTTTCCAGCGGATCCATGTGGACCCCTGCTCGGTCACCGCGGTCCGCTACACACGGCTGCGCCCCTTCGTGCTGCGGCTCGGTGACACCGGCGATCTCGCCGGGCTGGCGCCGCGGGAGAACACCGGCGGCGGCAGCGGTGTCGTGGGGGGCGGAGCGGGAGCACCGTGATCGCTCCGCGCAGTAGGGTGGACGCGCCGTCCGTGCGATGCCGGGACTTCCCGGGACCCGCGGCCCGCCCATCGCGCTTGCCGATCCATCGCCATGACCGATGTGCCGTTACCGACGATTTCCAAGGGAGATCAGGACGTGTCCCGTCAGGTGTTCCTCTACGACCCACCGGACCGCTTCGTGGCCGGTACGGTCGGGCTGCCTGGACGCCGTACGTTCTTCCTCCAGGCTTCCGCCGCGGGGCGCGTCACCAGCGTCGCCCTGGAGAAGACCCAGGTGGCCGCGCTCGCCGAGCGGATCGATGAGCTGCTCGACGAGGTCGTACGCCGTACCGGTGGCAATGCCCCCGTACCCGCCATGGCGCCCTCCGACGTCTCCGACTCCGCGCCGCTCGACGCCCCCGTGGAGGAGGAGTTCCGGGTCGGCACGATGGCGCTGGCCTGGGACGGCGACGAACAGCGCATGATCGTCGAGGCGCAGGCGCTCGTCGAGCTGGACGCCGACAGCGACGAGGATCTCGCCGAGGCCGAGGAACGCCTGCTCCAGGACGAGGAGAACGGTCCGCCGATGCTCCGCGTCCGGCTGACCGGTGCCCAGGCCAGGGCCTTCGCCAAGCGTGCCCTGGACGTGGTCAACGCCGGCCGCCCGCCGTGCCCGCTGTGCAGCCTGCCGCTCGACCCGGAAGGACACGTATGCCCGCGCCAGAACGGATACCGCCGCGGAGCGTGACGCGGGTCGATCTCCTCGCCAAGGGCGAACTGACGGTGCTCGGGCGTATCCGCGAGGCGTCCAACGCGGTGCTCTACTGCTCCGTCGCGTACGAGGGCGAGCTGGCCCACTGCGTCTACAAACCCGTCGCGGGCGAGCGGCCCCTGTGGGACTTCCCGGACGGCACGCTGGCCCAGCGCGAGGTGGCGGCGTACGAGGTCTCCGAGGCGACCGGCTGGGGGCTGGTGCCCCCGACCGTGCTGCGGGACGGCCCCTACGGCGAGGGCATGTGCCAGCTGTGGATCGAGGCGGACACGGACGGGACCGCGGCGCCGCTGCTGGCCCTGGTGGAGGACGAGGAGCCCGGCGAGGGCTGGAAGGCGGTCGGCCTCGCCGAAGTCGGCGAGGGGGAGACCGCCCTGCTGGTGCACGCGGACGACGAGCGGCTGCGACGTCTCGCCGTGCTCGACGCGGTGATCAACAACGGTGACCGCAAGGGCGGCCATCTGCTGCCCGCGCCCGAGGGGCGGCTGTACGCCATCGACCACGGCGTCACGTTCAACGTCGAGGACAAGCTGCGCACCCTGCTCTGGGGTTGGGCCGGCGAGCCGCTGCCCGCCCAGACGCTGGAGGTGCTCGGCAGGCTGGAGGAAGCCCTGATGGAGGGCGCGCCCCTCGCCACCCGGCTGGCCGAACTGCTCACGGCGGCCGAGACCGACGCCATTCGGTCCCGCGTGGGTGAACTGCGCCACACGGGCCGCCATCCGGAGCCCTCGGGCCAGTGGCCCGCGATCCCCTGGCCACCGGTCTGACCACGGCACGAGACCGGCACGGGCACGGGCCGTGCGACCTGGGGCGCCGGTCCGTCCGGCCGGCCGGATCAGCCGGCGGCGTATCGCGCAAGAGCGCCCAACCGGCCAGGACCGCCCATCCGGTTCGTATGCGGAACCTCCATCCGGTTACGCTCATGACATGTATGCCTGGCCCGCTTCCGAGGTCCCCGCCCTGCCTGGCAAGGGCCGCGACCTCAGGATTCACGACACCTCGACCAATGGCCGAGTCACCCTTGAGCCCGGTCCCGTCGCCCGGATCTATGTCTGCGGCATCACGCCGTACGACGCGACCCACATGGGGCACGCGGCCACCTACAACGCGTTCGACCTCGTTCAGCGCGTGTGGCTCGACACCAAGCGGCAGGTTCACTACGTCCAGAACGTGACCGACGTCGACGATCCGCTGCTGGAGCGGGCGCAGCGCGACGGCGAGGACTGGGTCGGGCTGGCGGAGCGCGAGACGGCCCTGTTCCGGGAGGACATGACCGCCCTTCGGATGCTGCCGCCCCAGCACTACATCGGCGCCGTGGAGGCGATACCGGGCATCGTGCCGCTGGTGGAGCGGCTGCGTGACGCGGGGGCCGCGTACGAACTCGACGGTGACGTCTACTTCTCGGTCGAGGCCGACCGGCACTTCGGCGAGGTCTCGCGCCTCGACGCCGAAACGATGCGGCTGCTCTCCGCCGAGCGCGGCGGCGACCCCGAGCGGCCCGGCAAGAAGAACCCCCTCGACCCGATCCTCTGGCTGGCCGCGCGTCCGGGCGAGCCGAGCTGGGACGGGGGCAGCCTGGGCCGCGGCCGGCCCGGCTGGCACATCGAGTGCGTGGCCATCGCCCTGGACCATCTGGGCATGGGCTTCGACGTCCAGGGCGGCGGCAGCGATCTGGCCTTCCCGCACCACGAGATGGGCGCCTCGCACGCGCAGGCACTGACCGGCGAGCACCCGTTCGCGCAGGCCTATGTGCACGCCGGGATGGTGGCCCTGGACGGCGAGAAGATGTCCAAGTCCAAGGGCAATCTGGTCTTCGTCTCGACGCTGCGCCGCGAGGGCGTGGACCCGGCGGCGATCAGGCTCGCGCTGCTGGCGCACCACTACCGCTCCGACTGGGAGTGGACCGATCAGGTGCTCCAGGACGCCGTCGAGCGGCTGGGCCGCTGGCGGGCCGCGGTGTCGCGGCCCGACGGACCCTCGGCCGAGACGCTGGTCGACGAGATCCGCACGGCGCTGGCGGACGATCTGGACGCGCCCGCGGCGCTCACGGCCGTCGACCGCTGGGCGGCGCTCCAGGAGACCACGGGTGGCACGGACGAGGGAGCGCCAGGAGTGGTCTCGCGCGCGGTCGACGCGCTGCTCGGCGTCGCGCTGTGAGCGCGCCGCGAGGATCCTTCTAGATCCTGTCCTGACATACTGTCCTGACGACCGGACAGGACCTGGAAGGACCCCGTGCCCAGGAGTACGGGAGCGGGGCGGTGCCGGTGAGGCGCCGCCCCGCTCCTGGGCCGTGGGTACCGTACGTCCCGGTCCGCCCGCTCCTGGTACGCGGGTTCAGTCCTCGGCGGAGCCGTCCTCGCCATCGGGGCCCGCGTCCCGGTCAGGTCCCGGCTCGCCGTCAGAACCCGTGTCCGGCGCGGCTCCTGAGCCCCTCTCGGGACCCGGACCCTGCTCGGGGCCCTTGCCCGTGTCGGGCCCACCGCGCGGCGGCTTCTGCGGGCGGCGCCGGCCACCGGGCGTGTCGCGCAGATAGGACGGGCCTTCTCCGCTCTCCGAGGCATGGCTCGCCGGCCCCTGGCCGGGATCGCCGTCACGCCGCCGCAGATACCGCTCGAACTCCCGGGCGATGGCCTCGCCCGACGCCTCGGGAAGCTCCGCGGTGTCCCGCGCCTCCTCCAGCGACTGCACGTACTCCGCCACCTCGCTGTCCTCGGCGGCCAGTTGGTCGACGCCCAACTGCCACGCCCGTGCGTCCTCGGCCAGTTCGCCCTGCGGGATCCGGAGACCGATGAGATCTTCCAGCCGGTTGAGGAGCGCCAGCGTGGCCTTCGGGTTGGGCGGCTGCGACACATAGTGCGGTACGGCGGCCCACAGACTCACCGCGGGCACCCCCGCGTGCGTACAGGCCTCCTGGAGGATGCCGACGATGCCGGTCGGCCCCTCGTACCGGGTCTCCTCCAGGTCCATCGTCCTGGCCAGGTCCGTGTCGGAGGTGACCCCGCTGACCGGCACCGGCCGGGTGTGCGGGGTGTCGCCGAGCAGCGCGCCCAGGATGACCACCATCTCCACGCCCAGCTCATGGGCGAAGCCCAGCAGCTCGTTGCAGAACGAGCGCCAGCGCATGGACGGCTCGATCCCCCGGACCAGCACCAGATCGCGGGGCTTCTCACCGCCGACCCGCACCACGGAGAGCCGGGTGGTCGGCCAGGTGATCTTCCGCAGGCCGCCCTCCAGATAGACCGTGGGCCGGTTGACCTGGAAGTCGTAGTAGTCCTCGGCGTCCAGCGCCGCGAACACCTCGCCCTTCCACTCCCGGTCCAGATGCGCCACCGCGGTGGAGGCCGCGTCGCCCGCGTCGTTCCAGCCCTCGAACGCGGCCACCATGACCGGGTCGACCAGCTCGGGAACCCCGTCGAGCTCGATCACCCAGTGCCTCCTTCCGAAGTTCCCTTTCGTACGCACCAACCTTACGGCTTCACACCTGCCCGCCCGCAGCCCGTGCCCGGCCGGGTGAACTTCTTCGTACCGGGGCATAGCCCGAGAAGTCGTGGACTCGCACCGACGATTCATCCGAGCTGTGATCGTAATTTTCGTCCCGGCCCTGGACGATCCGGCGCCCACGACGCTATACATCGGATGACCAAAGGGATCCGATGTTCTTCTCAAGGGGCGTGTATGAGTCAGACCGTCACGGGATTCGAGGTTCATGACATCCGCTTCCCGACCTCGGAACAGCTCGACGGCTCCGACGCCATGAACCCCGATCCCGACTACTCCGCCGCCTATGTGGTCCTGCGCACCGACGACGGTGCCGAGGGCCATGGCCTCTGCTTCACCATCGGGCGTGGCAATGACGTGACCGCGGCGGCCATCGGGGCGCTGCGCCCCTATGTCGTCGGGCGCCCGGCCCCCCGCACCGCCGCCGATCTCGCCGCGCTCTCCACCGAACTGACCCATGACTCGCAACTGCGCTGGCTCGGCCCGGAGAAGGGCGTGATGCACATGGCGGCGGGCGCCGTCATCAACGCCGCCTGGGATCTCGCGGCCAAGAGCGCGGGCAGACCCGTCTGGGAGTTCCTGGCCGCGATGACGCCGGAAGAGATCGTCTCGCTCGTCGACTTCCGCTATCTGACCGATGCCCTCACCCCGGACGAGGCGCTGGACATCCTGCGTGCCGCGGAGCCGGGGCGCGCCGAGCGCACCGCCCGGCTCCGGGCCGAGGGCTACCCCGCGTACACCACCTCGCCCGGCTGGCTCGGCTACGACGACGCCAAGCTGGTGACGCTCGCCGAACAGGCGGTGGCCGACGGCTTCGAACAGATCAAGCTGAAGGTCGGCGGCGATCTCGACGACGACATCCGCCGGATGAAGCTGGCCCGCGCCGCCGTCGGCCCCGACATCCGGATCGCCGTCGACGCCAACCAGCGCTGGGACGTGGCCGAGGCGCTGCGCTGGATGTCGGCCCTCGCGCCGTACGAACCGCACTGGATCGAGGAGCCGACCAGCCCCGACGACATCCTCGGCCACGCCGCGATCCGGGCCGGCCAGCCGGTCAAGGTGGCCACCGGCGAGCATGTCGCCAACCGGGTCGTCTTCAAGCAACTGCTCCAGGCCGGTGCCGTCGACTATGTCCAGATCGACGCGGCCCGGGTCGCCGGCGTCAATGAGAATCTGGCCGTCCTCCTGCTCGCGGCGAAGTTCGGCGTGCCCGTCTGCCCGCACGCGGGCGGTGTCGGGCTCTGCGAACTCGTCCAGCATCTCTCGATGTTCGACTACATCGCCGTCTCCGGCAGTCTGGAGGGCCGGGTCATCGAGTACGTCGACCATCTCCACGAGCACTTCGCCGACCCGGCGGTGGTCGTCTCCGCGCGCTATCTGACACCGAGCGCACCGGGCTTCTCCGCCCGGATGCTCCCGGAGTCCATTGCCGCGCACCGCTATCCCGACGGACCCGTCTGGCAGGCCCGTCGCACCACCGAGGAGGCCGGCGCATGACCGCCGCGCAATCAGGACAGACACAGGATCTCGCGGGGCTCGGGGCGCTGGTGACCGGCGGCGCCTCGGGGATCGGGGCGGCGGTCGCGACGCTGCTGCTCGCGCGGGGCGCCCAGGTCGCCGTACTGGACCGGGAGAGCGCCGGAGCGCCCGCGGGAACGCTGGCCCTCACCGCCGATGTCACCGACGACACGGCGGTACGGGCGGCCGTGGACGCGACGGCCGAGGCGTTCGGCGGGCTGCACACGGTCGTGTCCAACGCGGGGATCGGCGCCATCGGCACCGTCGCGGACAACCCCGACGAGGAGTGGCTGCGGGTCCTCGACATCAATGTCCTCGGTATGGTCCGCACCGCCCGGCACGCCCTGCCCCATCTGCGCCGGTCGGCCGCCGAGCGACCTGGCTGCGTCTCGATCACCCAGACCTGTTCCATCGCCGCCACGGCGGGGCTGCCCCAGCGCGCCCTGTACAGCGCCAGCAAGGGCGCGGTCCTCTCGCTGACCCTGGCGATGGCCGCCGACCATGTCCGTGAGGGCATCCGCGTCAACTGCGTCAACCCCGGTACCGCCGATACGCCCTGGGTCGGCAGACTGCTCGACCAGGCCCAGGACCCCGCGGCCGAACGCGCCGCCCTCGAAGCGCGGCAGCCAACCGGACGGCTGGTCAGCGCGGACGAGGTCGCCGCCGCCGTCGCCTATCTCGCCAGCCCGGCCGCCGCCGCCGTCACCGGCACGGCGCTCCCGGTCGACGGCGGAATGCAGGGCCTGCGCCTGCGCCCCGCCACCCAAGAGTCCGTCGGGTGACCTCTGATCGGACGATCGAAGGCCCCCGACAGGCTCTGAGCCGTACCCGCGCACGCATGAGGGACAAAGGACGGGACAATCCATGCCGCGACACCCCGTGGGACGCCCCCCACTCCACAGACTCCGCACGACCGGCGCCAGACTCCGTACGACCGGCGCCTCCGCCTGCGCCGTGCTCCTGGCCGTGACCGCGCTGGCGGGCTGCAACCGCGACCAGGGCAGTGACGCGGCGGGCGGCGGGAAGGTCGGTATCGACCTGCCGCGCAGCGACAGCGACTTCTGGAACTCCTATCAGCAGTACGTCGAACAGGGCGTCAAGGACGGCGAGGTCGACGCGCTCTCGCTGACCAACTCGCAGAACGACATCGGCAAACTCGTCTCCAATGTCCAGGTCTTCACCGATCAGGGCGCCAAGGCCGTCGTCATGGCACCGCAGGACACCGGCGCGATCGCGGAGACGCTCCAGACGCTGAGCGAGAAGAAGATCCCCGTCATCAGCGTCGACACCCGGCCCGACAAGGGCGATGTCTACATGGTGGTACGGGCCGACAACCGCGCGTATGGCCAGAAGGCCTGCGAGTACCTGGGCGAACAACTCAAGGGCAAGGGCAAGGTCGTCGAGTTCCAGGGCGACCTCTCCTCCATCAACGGCCGTGACCGTTCGGAGGCGTTCAAGTCCTGCATGGACCAGAAGTACCCCGCCATCAAGGTCTTCGAGCTGGCCACCGAGTGGAAGGGCGACGTGGCCTCCGCGAAGCTCCAGTCGACCCTGGCCGCCCACCCCGACATCAACGGGATCTATATGCAGGCGGGCGGCGTCTTCCTCCAGCCGACACTGGCCCTGCTGGAGCAGAAGAAGCTGCTCAAGGCGCCCGGCGAGGCGGGGCACATCACGATCATCTCCAATGACGGCATCCCCGAGGAGCTGGACGCGATCCGCGAGGGGAAGATCGACGCCACGGTCTCCCAGCCGGCCGATCTGTACGCCAAGTACGCGCTGTACTGGGCGAAGCAGGCGCTCGCGGGCACCACGCCGAAGGAGGGGCCGACCGACCACGACTCCACGATCATCAAGATCCCGAACGGCTTCGAGGACCAGCTCCCCGCGCCGCTGGTGACCAAGGAGAACGTGGACGACCCGAAGCTCTGGGCCAACCAGCTGGAGAAGAAGAGCTAGGGCCTTTCGTTTGGATCAGGCCGGATCAGGGAGCGGGGTCTGGTGCCGTGGATCGCAAGGCGGAGGAGGGAGCCATGGCGGAGCCATGGCGACTGACGACAACGCGGCGAGGCGCGGTGCCAGGGCACGCGAGCCCGGCAAGATCCGAACGAAAGGCCCTAGGTCCTGTCCGGCCAGATCCAAACGAAAGGCCCTAGCCATGGAACAGCAGCAGCGGGCCCCCGCCGCGGTCCACGCGGAAGGCATCGTCAAGCGCTTCGGTCCCACCGTGGCGCTCGACGGTGTCCGGCTCACCGTACGGCCCGGCGAGTCCCACGCGCTCGTCGGTCGTAATGGCGCGGGCAAGTCCACCCTGGTCAGCGTCCTCACCGGGCTGCACAGACCGGACGCGGGCGAGGTGACCTTCGGCGGCGAGCCCGCGCCCGCCTTCGGGGACACCACGGCCTGGCAGTCCAAGGTCGCCTGTGTCTACCAGAAGTCGATGGTCGTACCTGATCTGACCGTCGCGGAGAACCTGTTCCTCAACGACTACGGGGTGCGGGGAGCCGGGCCGGGCGCCCGCCGCCTCATCAGCTGGCGGCGGCTGCGCGGGCAGGCACGCGAACTGCTGGCCGGGTACGGGGTCGATGTCGACCCCGACGCCCGCGCCAAGGATCTCCCCGTGGAGCAGCGGCAGTTCGTCGAGATCGCGCGGGCGCTGTCCTTCGGCGCCCGGCTCATCATCCTGGACGAGCCCACGGCGCAGCTCGACGCGCGGGGCATCCAGCGGCTCTTCGACAAGCTGCGGGAACTGCGCGGCCAGGGCGTGGCGTTCCTCTTCATCTCCCACCATCTCCAGGAGGTGTACGAACTGTGCACCGCCGTCACGGTCTACCGGGACGCCCGCCATGTGCTGACCGCTCCGGTCGCCGAGCTGTCCAAGGCGGAGCTGGTGACGGCGATGACCGGCGAGTCCGCGGGGACGGCCACCGCCTGGCACGCCGCGCGCGCGGACGCGACCGGCCCGTCGGACGCGAAGGACACTACCGCCGAGCCCGTGCTGAAGACCGAAGCGCTGGCGCTGGAGGGCGAGTTCGAGCCGCTGGATCTCGCCGTGCTGCCCGGTGAGGTGCTGGGTCTGGCCGGAGCCGCGGCCAGCGGCAACACCGCGCTCGGCGAGACGCTCGCCGGGATGCGTACGGCGACCTCGGGACGGATCTCCGTACGCGGCCGCACGGTACGGCCGGGCAGCGTTCCGCACGCGCTGGACGCGGGCATCGGGTACATCCCCGAGGACCGGCACCGTCAGGGGCTCGTCCTGGACCGCAGCGTCGCCGAGAACGCCACGCTCACGGTCACCGACCAACTCGGCCCGTGGGGGACCGTACTGCCCTCGCGGACCAGGGAGTTCGCCAGAGCCATGATCACGTCGCTGGACATCAAGACCCAAGGCCCGGAACAGCCGGTCTCGGGGCTGTCCGGCGGCAATCAGCAGAAGGTCGTCGTCGCCCGCGCCCTGGCGCGCGGACCCAGCGCGCTGATCGCCCTGCGGCCCACGGCGGGCGTCGACGTCAAATCGAAGGACTCGCTGCTCGGCGTGGTGCGCAGGGTGGCGGACGAGGGCAGCGCGGCCGTGATCGTCTCGGACGAGCTGGACGATCTGCGGGTGTGCGACCGGGTACTCGCCCTGTTCCACGGGCGTGTGGTGGCTTCGTTCGGAAGTGGGTGGACCGACCGGGAACTGGTCGCCGCCATGGAAGGTGTGGGGGAGCGGGAATGACCGAGACGATGCGTCCGCCGGTGGCCGGGGAGGCCGACGGCGCGAGCCCGCTGAACCGGCTCCGGCTCATCCGGTGGAGCGACTTCTCGCTGGTGCCGGTGATCCTGGTGCTGATGGTGATCGGCTTCATCGTCTCGCCGGTCTTCCTCACCTCCAGCAATCTGATCAGCGTCGTCCAGCAGTCCTCCGAGCTGAGTCTGCTGGTGCTCGGCCAGGCGCTGATCCTGATCTGCGGCCGGATGGACCTGTCGCTGGAGTCGACGATCGGGATCGCGCCGGTCATCGCGATGTGGCTGGTACTGCCCTCCGAGGGCGGCCGGTTCGCCGGGCTCGACCTGCTGCCGATCTGGATGGCCATCCCCGCCTGTCTGCTGGTCGGTATGGCCATCGGCGTGGTCAACGGCTTCCTGATGCTGAAGCTGCGCGTCAACGGTTTCATCGCCACCCTCGGCATGCTCACCATGCTGCGCGGACTCCATATCGGCATCACCGAGGGCAAGTCGATCACCGATGTCCCGGAGTCCTTCCGGTATCTGGGCAAGACCGACTGGCTGGGCGCCCCCGCCGCCGTCTGGATCTGTCTGGCGCTCTTCGCGATCGGCGGCGCGGCGCTGGCCTGGCTGCGGCACGGCCGTTCGCTGTACGCCATCGGCGGCAACCCGGAGGCGGCCCGCGCCGCCGGGATCCGGGTGGACCGGATCACCTGGATCGTGCTCGCCGTCGGCGGGCTGCTCGCGGCCTTCGCGGGCATCCTCTACACCGGCCACTACGGCTCGGTCGCGGCCACCCAGGGCAATGGCTGGATCTTCCAGGTCTTCGCCGCCGCGGTGATCGGGGGCATCAGTCTGAAGGGCGGGCGCGGCACGCTCTTCGGGGCGCTGACCGGGGTGCTGACCCTTCAGCTGGTGGTCAATGTGATGACGCTCGGGGGTGTGCCCGCGCTCTGGAACCAGTTCCTGAACGGCGCGATCATCATCGTCGCGCTGGTCATCTCGCGCTTCGCGAGCGGCGAGAAGCAGGACTGACCCGCCGGGGCCCGCCTCGCAGGAGACTTGGCGGGCGGGCCCCGGTGCGGGACCTCAGAGGGTGGATCTCAGCCACATCTCCACACTCGCGATATGGACCGTCGCCCAGGACCGGGCCGCTTCGGCGTCCCGGTCCCTGAGCGCCGCCAGGATCGCCCGGTGCTCGTGGAGCGTACGGCTGACCGCGTCCTCCTGGGTCAGCCCGCGCCAGATCCTGGCCCGGGTGGTGGGCCCGGAGAGCCCGTCCAGGAGCGAGCAGAGCACCGAGTTGCCCGACGACTGCACGATCCCCCGGTGGAACTCCAGATCGGCGGCGACCAGCTGCTCCACCGAGGGCCGCTCGCCCAGAGCGTCCAACTGGGCGCTCAGCGAGTCGAGTTCGGCCTCGGTTATCCGGGTGCTCGCCATCGCGGTGGCGGCCGGCTCCAGGATGCGCCGTACGGCCAGGAATTCCAGCACCGTGTCGTCCCGGTGGAAGTCCACGACAAAACTGAGCGCCTCCAGCAGCAGCTGGGGATCGAGGCTGGTCACATACGTGCCGTCGCCCTGCCGTACGTCGAGGATGCGGATCAGCGACAGGGCGCGCACCGCCTCGCGCAGCGAGTTGCGGGACAGCCCGAGCTCGGCGGCGAGCTCGCTCTCCTTGGGCAGCCGGTCGCCCGGGCGCAGCGCGCCGGAGACGATCATTCCCTTGATCTTCTCGATGGCCTCGTCGGTGACAGCCATGGGCGACCTCCATACATCCGATGTATCGGCCCCCATTATGCGTCCCCGAAGGCCGAGGAGGGGCACCCCGGCAGGGGGCGCCCCTCAACGCGTACGGATCAACGCGTACGGATATCCGCTCGGCGCCGCTCAGTGCCGCTCGGTGCCGCTCAGTGCCGTTCGGCGAGCAGAGCCTCGACCCGGGAGCGGATGTCCGCCGTGTCCAGGCCGCGGATCGTCAGCGTCGTACGGCGGCGCAGTACGTCGTCCACCGTCTCGGCCCACTCGTGGTCCCGGGCGTAGACGACCTGTGCCCAGATCTCCGGCGCGTCCGGGTGGATCCGCTCGCCCAGCGCCGGGTACTCGTTCGCCAGCCGCACGATGTCGAAGGCCAGCGAGCCGTAGTGGGTGGCGAGATGGCGGGCGGTGTCCACCGCCATCGACGGGCCACTGCCGCCGCCGTCGATCAGCAGCCGGTGCGCGACCGCGTTCGGGCTGGCGATCCCCGGCAGCGGCAGCTTCTTCGGCAGCCGGGAGACGGGCTCCATGCCCTGTCCGAGGGGGTGGCCGGGCAGGGACTCCAGCTTGGCGAGCACCGTACGCCCGATATGGCGGAACGTCGTCCACTTGCCGCCGGCGACCGACAGCATGCCGCCGCGGCCCTCGGTCACCACCGTCTCGCGCTTGGCCTTGGAGGTGTCGCCGGGACCGCCCGGCAGCACCCGCAGACCCGCGAAGGAGTAGGTGATCAGATCACGGGTCAGCTGCTGGTCGCGGACCGAGAACGCCGCCTCGTCCAGGATCTGGTGGATGTCCTTCTCGGTGACCGCGACGTCCCCGGGATCGCCCTCGTACGCCTCGTCGGTCGTTCCGAGCAGCAGCATGTCCTCCCAGGGGAGGGCGAAGGTGATGCGGTACTTGTCTATCGGGGTCGCGAGCGCGGCCTTCCACGGGGCGGTGCGCCTGAGCACCAGATGCGCGCCCTTGGAGAGCCGGATGGAGGGCGCGGCGTCCGGGTTCTCCATCTTCCGCAGATGGTCGACCCAGGGGCCGGTGGCGTTGAGTACGAGCCGGGCGTCGACGCCGAACTCCGTACCGTCCATCCGGTCCCTGAGGTCGGCTCCTGTCACCCGCCCCTGGGTGAAGCGCAATCCGGTGACCTCGGCGTGGTTGAGGACGGTGGCGCCCGAGTCGACGGCGGCGCGGACGGTCATCAGCGCCATCCGCGCGTCGTTCATCTGGTCGTCGCCGTAGACGGCCACGGCCTTCAGATTGTCCGTGCGCAGTTCCGGCACGGCCTGCCGCGCCTTGGCCGGGCTGATCACATGGCCGACACCGTCACCGAACGCGGAGAGCGCGGAGTAGGCGAAGACGCCCGCGCCGAGCTTCGCCGCGCCGTGCGGTCCGCCCTTGTAGACCGGCAGATAGAAGGTGAGCGGATTGGCCAGATGCGGTGCCACCTGCCGGGACACCGCACGGCGCTCGAAGTGGTTCTCCGCCACCAGCTTCACCGCGCCGGTCTGTAGATAGCGCAGCCCGCCGTGGAGCAGCTTCGAGGAGGCGGACGACGTGGCGCCGGCGAAGTCGCCGCCGTCCACCAGGGCCACCCGCAGTCCCGACTGGGAGGCATGCCAGGCGGTGGAGATGCCCAGAATGCCGCCGCCGATCACCAGGAGGTCGTACGTCGCGTTGGACAGTTGATCCCGGGTCTCGGCGCGGGTCGGCAGGGAACCGCCGGCCGGGTGCGTCCCCAGTGCGGGAACGCGCTGCAGGGTGCTCATTCTTCACTCCTCTTCGGATCTCACCGGCTCACCGGCGAGTGAGCTGACGGATGGTCAGCTGCTGTCGTCGTCGAGCCAGCCCATGGTGCGCTCGACTGCCTTGAGCCAGTTCTTGTACTCACGGTCGCGAGTGCCCGCGTCCATCCGGGGCGTCCACTCGGCGGCCCGGCGCCAGTTGGCGCGCAGCGCGTCGGTGTCCGGCCAGAAGCCCACGGCCAGCCCCGCGGCGTAGGCGGCGCCGAGGCAGGTCGTCTCGGCGACCATCGGGCGCACCACGGGTGCGTCGAGGACGTCGGAGAGCGTCTGCATCAGCAGATTGTTGGAGGTCATCCCGCCGTCGACCTTGAGCGAGGTCAGCTCGACGCCGGAGTCCTTGGTCATGGCGTCGCTGATCTCGCGGGTCTGCCAGGCCGTGGCCTCAAGCACCGCGCGGGCGATGTGCGCCTTGGTCACATAGCCGGTCAGACCGGCGATCACCCCGCGGGCGTCGGGGCGCCAGTGCGGGGCGAAGAGACCGGAGAAGGCGGGGACGAAGTAGGCGCCGCCGTTGTCCTGGACCGACGACGCCAGGGTCTCGATCTCGGCGGCGGAGTTGATCAGGCCCATCTGGTCACGCATCCACTGCACCAGCGAGCCGGTCACGGCGATGGAGCCCTCCAGCGCGTACACCGCCTGCTGGTCCCCGATGCGGTAGCCGACGGTCGTCAGCAGGCCGTTGTACGAGTTGACCGGCTTGTGCGCGGTGTTCATCAGCATGAAGGTGCCGGTGCCGTACGTCGACTTGGCCTCGCCCTCGGCGAAACAGGTCTGGCCGAACAGCGCCGCCTGCTGGTCGCCGAGCGCGGAGGCGACCGGGACGCCGTCCAGAGCGCCGCCCTTGGCGTTTCCGTACACCTCGGCGGAGGAGCGGATCTCCGGCAGGATCGCGGCCGGCACCCCCATCGAGTCCAGGATCTTCGGGTCCCACGCCATGGTGTGCAGATTCATCAGCATCGTGCGGGAGGCGTTGGTGACGTCCGTGACATGCACACCGCCGTCGGTGCCGCCGGTCAGATTCCAGATGACCCAGGAATCCATGGTGCCGAAGAGGATGTCGCCGCGCTCGGCGCGCTCGCGCAGCCCCTCGACATTGTCGAGCAGCCAGCGGGCCTTGGGCCCCGCGAAGTAGCTCGCCAGCGGCAGGCCCGTCTCGCGGCGGAAGCGGTCCTGGCCGACATTGCGGCCCAGCTCCCGGCAGAGCGCGTCGGTGCGGGTGTCCTGCCAGACGATGGCGTTGTGAACGGGCTCGCCGGTGTTCCTGTCCCAGAGCAGCGTGGTCTCGCGCTGGTTGGTGATGCCGATGGCCTTGACGTCGGCGGAGGTGATGCCCGCCTTCTCGATGGCCCGGGCCACGACTTCCTGGACGTTCGTCCAGATCTCCTTGGCGTTGTGTTCCACCCAGCCCGGCTTGGGAAAGATCTGCTCGTGCTCCTTCTGGTCGACCGCGACGATGCGGCCGTCCCGGTCGAAGACGATGCAGCGGCTGGAGGTGGTGCCCTGGTCGATGGCCGCGATGAACGGCCCCGTCCCGTGGGAGGAGGTTCCGGTGGTGATGGTGTCGCTCACGGTGTCTGCTCCTGTTCGATGCGGGGGTGGAGGGGGCTTACGCGAGGGCCCAGTTGTAGTAACCGCCCGCCAGCGCCGCGCCGATCAGGGGCGCGACCACCGGGATCCAGGCGTACGTCCAGTCGGAGCCGCCCTTGTTGGGCAGTGGCAGGAGCGCGTGCACGATACGGGGGCCGAGATCCCGGGCCGGGTTGATGGCGTACCCGGTGGGGCCGCCCAGGGAGAGACCGATGGCCACCACGACGAATGAGGTGATCAGGACACCGAGCGTGCCGAGGCCGTTGCCCGAGTTGTTCAATCCCTGCGTGAGGATCGCGATGACCAGGACGAATGTGGCGATGATCTCGGTCAGTACGTTCTGCAGTACGTTCCGGACCTCGGGTCCTGTGGAGAAGACGCCGAGCACGGGTCCCGCGCCAGGAGCCGTCTTCTGGTCCACGAGCCCTTCGACCGCGGGCTGCGCCGCGAGGATGTCCGGGTCCGTCAGATGAGCCTTGAACTGGCCCATGTAGGCCACCCAGACCAGGAAGGCGCCGATCATCGCGCCCAGCATCTGGGAGCCGACGTAGAGCGGGACATCGCCCCACTTGACGCCGCCCTCGATCGCGAGACCAAGAGTGACCGCGGGGTTGAGCAGAGCGCCGGAGAGGGGAGCCGACAGATACGCGCCGACCATGACCGCGAAGCCCCAGCCGAAGCTGATGGCGAGCCAGCCCGCGTTCTGTGCCTTGGAGCGCTTGAGTACGACGCCTGCGACCACGCCGCCACCGAGGAGGATCAGCAGGGCGGTGCCCGTGACCTCACCTATGAAGATGTCGAAGTTGGACACCCGAGACTCCTTCGTCCAGGGAAAGACAAACCGCCGGCTCACACCAGTGGTCCGCGCCCTCGGGCGAGGGCTGACGGCCCTTGGCGTTGTCACACACTAACTCGTATTGCCGGTAAGTGTTCGACAATGCCGACCGTTGAACGGCAGTTTTGTCCTGTGATGCAGCATCGTCAAGGGTTCAGTGGCCGAAACCTCGATCAGTACCGATGATCCGGCATTCGGTTCAAAACCGCCCGGCGCCGATGTCCCTGGACACCGCGCGGGCGCATTCACGGACCGCCGCGACCAGTTCGGAGCGCAGCTCGCCGGCCGGGCAGAGCCGCTCCACGGCGCCGGTGATGGCGATGGCGCCCACCGGCATCCGTCGCCGGTCGTGAATGGGGGCGGCCACCGCGGCCACGCCCTCCCAGGTCTCCTCGACATCGGCGGCCCAGCCGCGCGCCCTGGTCAGTTCGAGCACCGATTCGAACTCCGCCAGACCGGTGACGGTTCGCGCGGTGAAGTCCGTACGCTCGCCCTCCACCGCCTCGGTGTGCGCCACCGGGTCGTACGCCGAGAGCACCTTCCCCAGCGCGGTGGAGTGCAGCGGCTGCATGGCGCCCACCTCCAGCACCTGCCTGCTGTCGTCCGGGCGGAAGACATGGTGGACGATCAGGACGCCCTGCTGGTGCACGACCCCCAGATGGACGCTCTCGCCGCTGGACCTGGCCAGATCGTCCGTCCACACCAGGGCGCGGGAGCGCAGCTCGTGCACGTCCAGATAGCTGTTGCCCAGACGCAGCAGCTCGGCCCCCAGCTGATAGCGGCCCGAGGCGGCGTCCTGTTCGACGAAGCCCTCCGCCTGGAGCGTGCGCAGGATGCCGTGCGCGGTGCCCTTGGCCAGCCCTACCGAGGACGCGATCTCGGACAGGCCGAGCCGGCGCTCGCCACCCGCGAGCAGCCGCAGCATCGCCGCCGCCCGCTCCAGCGACTGGATGTTCTTCGCCATCGGACCCGGACCTCCACTACGTTCGACAATGCTGAACACTATCGGTCGATGCCGACCTTCTCTCTCCATCGAGAGGATCTGTCAAGACCGCGCGCCCCGGATCTTTCCGTGGACAGGATGCCGTCCGCCCGCTGGGATGCCGCACCGTAACGGGGCCCGCCCGGCTACGCTGGCCGGGTGCGCCCTGCTCCAGCGGGCGCAAAGCCGACAGCCGTCGCAGCCCCGGGAGTACTTTCATGGCCTCGTCGCCGAGCCCGTCCACCGACAGCCGAACCCGTATCGAAGCCCTCCGCGAGGCGCTCGCCACCCGCGTGGTGGTCGCCGACGGCGCGATGGGCACGATGCTCCAGGCACAGGATCCGACGATGGAGGACTTCCAGAACCTGGAAGGCTGCAACGAGATCCTGAATGTGACCCGACCGGACATCGTCCGCTCGGTCCACGAGGAGTACTTCTCGGTCGGTGTCGACTGTGTGGAGACGAACACCTTCGGCACGAACTACGCGGCCCTCGCGGAGTACGACATCCCCGAGCGGGTCTTCGAGCTCGCCGAGTCCGGCGCCAGGATCGCCCGGGAGGTCGCGGACGAGTTCACCGTCTCCACCGGGCAGCAGCGCTGGGTGCTGGGCTCGATGGGACCGGGTACGAAGCTGCCGACCCTGGGCCACGCCCCGTATCTCACCCTGCGCGACGCCTACCAGCAGAACGCCGAGGGCATGATCGCGGGCGGCGCCGACGCACTGCTGGTGGAGACCACACAGGACCTGCTCCAGACCAAGGCCGCCGTCCTCGGCGCCCGTCGCGCGCTGGCCGCCACAGGAACGAATCTGCCGATCATCTGCTCGGTCACGGTCGAGACGACCGGCACGATGCTCCTCGGCTCGGAGATCGGCGCGGCCCTGACCGCGCTGGAGCCCCTCGGCATCGACATGATCGGGCTGAACTGCGCCACCGGCCCCGCCGAGATGAGCGAACACCTGCGCTATCTCGCCCGGCACTCCCGGATCCCGCTCTCCTGCATGCCCAACGCCGGCCTGCCGGTCCTGGGCAAGGACGGGGCGCACTACCCGCTGTCGGCCGCGGAACTGGCCGACGCCCAGGAGACCTTCGTCCGTGAGTACGGCCTGTCGCTGGTGGGCGGCTGCTGCGGTACGACGCCCGAGCATCTGCGCCAGGTGGTCGAGCGGGTGCGGGGGAAGGAGCTCACCGAGCGCGAGCCGCACCCCGAGCCGGGCGCCGCCTCCCTCTACCAGACGGTGCCGTTCCGCCAGGACGCCTCGTATCTGGCGATCGGCGAGCGGACGAACGCGAACGGCTCGAAGAAGTTCCGCGAGGCCATGCTGGAGGGCCGCTGGGACGACTGTGTGGAGATGGCCCGCGACCAGATCCGCGAGGGCGCCCATCTGCTGGACCTCTGTGTCGACTATGTCGGCCGGGACGGCGTCGCCGACATGGCCGAGCTGGCCGGCCGGTTCGCCACCGCCTCCACGCTGCCGATCGTGCTGGACTCCACCGAGCTGCCCGTCCTGCGGGCCGGCCTGGAGAAGCTGGGCGGCCGGGCCGTGATCAACTCCGTCAACTACGAGGACGGCGACGGCCCCGAGTCCCGCTTCACGAAGGTCACCGAGCTGGCCAAGGAGCACGGCGCGGCGCTCATCGCGCTGACCATCGACGAGGAGGGCCAGGCCCGTACCGTCGAGCACAAGGTCGCCATCGCCGAACGGCTGATCACCGACCTCACTACGAACTGGGGCATCCGCGAGTCGGACATCCTCGTCGACTGTCTGACCTTCACCATCTGCACGGGCCAGGAGGAGTCGCGGGGCGACGGCATCGCCACGATCGAGGCGATCCGCGAGCTCAAGCGCCGCCACCCCGAGGTGCAGACCACGCTGGGCCTCTCCAATATCTCCTTCGGCCTCAACCCGGCCGCCCGTATCGTCCTGAACTCGGTCTTCCTCGACGAGTGCGTCAAGGCCGGACTGGACTCGGCGATCGTGCACGCCTCCAAGATCCTGCCGATCGCGCGTCTGGAGGAGGAGCAGGTCAAGGCCGCGCACGACCTGATCTACGACCGTCGAAGCGAGGGCTACGACCCGCTCCAGAAGCTCATGGAGCTGTTCGAGGGCGTCAACGCCAAGTCGATGAAGGACGGCCGGGCCGAGGAACTGCTCGCCCTGCCGCTGGACGAGCGCCTTCAGCGCCGCATCATCGACGGCGAGAAGAACGGCCTGGAGGCCGATCTGAACGAGGCCCTGGAGACCCGGCCCGCGCTGGACATCGTCAATGACACCCTGCTTGAGGGCATGAAGGTCGTCGGTGAGCTGTTCGGCTCCGGCCAGATGCAGCTGCCGTTCGTGCTCCAGTCCGCCGAGGTCATGAAGACCGCCGTCGCCCATCTGGAACCGCACATGGAGAAGAGCGACGACGAGGGCAAGGGCACCATCGTGCTCGCCACCGTCCGCGGCGACGTCCATGACATCGGCAAGAACCTCGTCGACATCATCCTCTCCAACAACGGCTACAACGTGGTGAATCTGGGCATCAAGCAGCCCGTCGCCGCGATCCTGGAGGCCGCCGAGGAGCACCGGGCGGATGTCATCGGCATGTCCGGTCTGCTGGTGAAGTCGACCGTGATCATGAAGGAGAACCTGGAAGAGCTCAATCAGCGTCAGATGGCCGCCGACTACCCGGTGATCCTCGGTGGCGCGGCGCTGACCCGGGCCTATGTCGAGCAGGATCTGCACGAGATCTACGAGGGCGAGGTCCGCTACGCGCGCGACGCCTTCGAGGGCCTGCGGCTGATGGACGCGCTGATCGCCGTCAAGCGCGGTGTTCCCGGCGCCGTCCTGCCCGAGCTGAAGCAGCGCCGGGTCAAGGCCAGGCCGGCCGCGGAGGTCGAGGAGCGGCCCGAGGAGGGCACGGTCCGCTCGGACGTCGCCGTCGACAATCCGGTCCCGACGCCCCCGTTCTGGGGCACCCGCGTCGTCAAGGGCATCCAGCTCAAGGAGTACGCGTCCTGGCTGGACGAGGGCGCGCTCTTCAAGGGCCAGTGGGGGCTGAAGGAGGCCCGCAAGGGCGGCCCCAGCTACGAGGAGCTGGTGGAGAGCGAGGGCCGGCCCCATCTGCGCGGCTGGCTGGAGCAGATGCACACGCAGAACATGCTGGAAGCCGCCGTCGTGTACGGCTACTTCCCCTGTGTGTCCAAGGGCGACGATCTGATCCTGCTGAACGACGACGGTTCCGAGCGCACCCGCTTCACCTTCCCGCGCCAGCGCCGCGGCCGGCGCCTCTGCCTGGCGGACTTCTTCCGCCCGGAGGAGTCCGGTGAGACGGATGTGGTCGGCCTCCAGGTCGTCACCGTCGGCTCGAAGATCGGCGCGGCGACCGCCGAGCTGTTCGAGGCCAACGCCTACCGCGACTATCTGGAGCTGCACGGGCTCTCCGTCCAGCTCGCCGAGGCGCTGGCCGAGTACTGGCACGCCCGGGTCCGCTCCGAGCTGGGCTTCGCCGGCGAGGACCCGGCCGAGGTCGAGGACATGTTCGCCCTGAAGTACCGGGGAGCCCGCTTCTCGCTCGGCTACGGCGCCTGCCCCGATCTGGAGGACCGCGCGAAGATCGCGGAGCTGCTGGAGCCGGAGCGCATCGGGGTCGAGCTCTCGGAGGAGTTCCAGCTCCATCCCGAGCAGTCCACCGACGCCATCGTGATCCACCACCCCGAGGCGAAGTACTTCAACGCGCGCTGACGCCTGTCCCACACCCCTGTCGGCTCGCGCCGGGACCTCGGAACCTCTCCACGGAGGACCCGACCGGCGCGAGCGGCGGACGAGTCGTACACTTATCGGTCCAGTGCAGGCCGGTCGCCTGTCCCGGAGGGGCAACCCCGCGGGCAAGGTGACCGGCCTTCTCGTCCCTCATGGAGGTGTGCCGGATGACCAGTACGGTCCCCGCGTCCCTGACCCGAACGGCCGAAGGCTCCGCGCTTCAGGCTGTCCTTCTCGACATGGACGGCACCCTGGTCGACACCGAGGGATTCTGGTGGGAAGCCGAGGTGGAGGTCTTCAAGACCCTCGGGCACGTCCTCGACGAGACCTGGCGCGAAGTGGTGGTCGGCGGGCCCATGACCCGCAGCGCGAGCTTCCTCATCGAGGCCACCGGCGCCGCCATCACCCTCGCCGAGCTGACCGTGCTGCTCAATGACAGCTTCGAGGACCGGATCGGGCGCGACCTGCCCCTCATGCCCGGCGCGAACCGGCTGCTCACCGAACTGGCCGCCCATGAGGTGCCCACCGCCCTGGTCTCCGCCTCGCACCGGCGCATCATCGACCGGGTGCTCGGCTCGCTCGGGCCCCAGAACTTCGCGCTCACCGTGGCGGGCGACGAGGTGCCCCGTACCAAGCCGCACCCCGACCCGTATCTGCTCGCGGCGCGGGGCCTGGGCGCCGACCCGGCGCGCTGCGCCGTCATCGAGGACACGGCCACCGGTGTGGCCGCCGCCGAGGCCGCCGGGTGCCGGGTGGTCGCCGTACCCTCCGTCGCACCGATCGCCCCGGCGGCCGGCCGCACGGTCGTCGGCTCGCTCGAAGAGGTCGATCTGGTATTCCTGCGCGGTTTGATGACACACGGGCACTGAACCGCGTACTGAGCGTCGCGACGGAATGCCGAACGGGAACTCTCGGCATTGGCACGGATATTTTCCGTTACCTTCGCCGACCGCAATCCGAGCCGGTTCCAAACACCATGGAAGTGACCTTTGTCACGCGCCCGGGCGTCGACAGGGGAGGGCAGGGCTGCTCCGCGCCGGTCCGAGGTGGGGTTCCCTGTGCCCTTGTGCCCCGGTTTATGGACCGGTGCGCGTATCATTCCGCGGCCCGGATATCCACGCGCCGCTATTTCCGATCACTGTGTGATTACGTTTCAGATCGGGCCCGTTCCGGCATTCCCGGAGCCTCCGACTAATCTCGTCGCGAGTACTTCGCCGCTTCAACGACGTGTCCCGACGACTCACCAAGTCGCCACGCACACAGGACCGATCGCCCTGTATCCCGGCCCGATCGCATCTGCCCCGAACGGGTGGGCGCGGCGGAGTCTCCCATTTGCACCGCTGTATCTCAGTGCCGGATGAGGGAGTACGTCCAGGATGAACCGCAAGACTTTGGCGCTGTCGGCCGTGATCGGCCTGCTTGCGCCCGTGCTCGCCGGTTGCGGTGGCTCGGACGGTGGCTCCGGCGGCGAGGCCATTGTCGTGGGCACCACGGACCAGTACGTCGCGACGGAAGAGGCCATAGCCCCGCTGGACCCGGCCGCCGCCTACGACACCGGTTCCTGGAACGTCCTTCGCCAGACCATCCAGACGCTGATGCACGTTCCGCGCGGTGGCGGCAAGCCGGTCCCGGAAGCGGCCTCCAACTGCGGGTTCACGGACCGGGCGAACGAGAGCTTCCGCTGCACCCTGCGTGAGGGGCTGAAGTTCGCCGGCGGCGACCCCATCACGGCCGACGATGTGAAGTACTCCATCGAGCGGGTCCTGAAGATCAACGACCCCAGCGGTGTGGCCGGTCTGCTGACCAACATCGACACGATGGAGAGCGACGGCGCCCGCGAGATCGTCTTCCATCTCAAGACGCCCGACGCGACCTTCCCGTACAAGCTCTCCACGCCCCCCGCCGGCATCGTCAGCAAGAAGGACTACGAGCCGACGAAGCTGCGCAAGGGCTTCGACGTGTCCGGCTCCGGCCCGTACAACTTCCAGCCGGAGATCAAGGGCGACACCGTCACCAAGGCGACCTTCACCAAGAACGCGGACTACAAGGGCGACCTGAACATCCAGAACGACAAGGTCGAGCTACAGCCCTTCAAGGACGCGGACGACATGGGCAAGGCGCTCGACGCGGGCGACATCGACGTGATGACCCGCGCGATGACGCCCGAGCAGGTCCAGGCGATGGTCGAGAACCCCAAGGACACCATCCAGCTCACCGAGATGCCCGGGCTGGAGATCCGCTACCTCGGCTTCGACACCGACGCCCCGACCGTCAAGGAGAAGGCCGTACGCCAGGCCATGGCGTACACCATCGACCGCGGCGACCTGGTCACCAAGGTGTACGGCGCGACGGCGGAGCCGCTGTACTCGCTCATCCCGTCGAGCATCGCCACGCACACCAACTCGTTCTTCAACAAGTACGGCGACCGCAATCTGCCCAAGGCCGCCGCCATCCTGGAGGACGCCGGGATCCAGACCCCCGTGAAGCTCTCGCTGAACTACACCACCGACCACTACGGCGAGGCGACGGCGAAGGAGTTCGAGACCCTCAAGGAGCAGCTCAACAGCAGCAAGCTCTTCGATGTCTCCATCAAGGGCACCGAGTGGAGCGTCTTCCGTCCGAACCAGATCAAGGGTGACTACTCCGTCTACGGCATGGGCTGGTTCCCCGACTTCCCGGACCCGGACAGCTATATCGCGCCCTTCCTGGACAAGGACAACTTCCTCAACACGCCCTACAACAACACCAGACTGCGCGGTGAGCTGATCCCGCAGTCGCGCCGCGAGGCCGACCGCAGCGCCGCGACCCAGACCTTCAGCCAGATCCAGGACATCGTCGCCGACGACGTACCGGTGCTGCCGCTCTGGCAGGGCAAGCAGTACGTCGCCGCGCGCGATGACATCGCGGGTGTGGAGTGGGCGGTCAACTCCTCGGCGGAACTGCTTCTCTGGGAGCTTCGCCGCGGCCCCGGCGCGTCCTGACCCCCAGCCTGACCCCGAGAGCTCCGGGCGGACTTCGGGAACCTCCTGAACAGCGGACCCGGGGGGGGGGGGGGGCGCCCGCGGCGCGGGCGGGGGGGTGGGGGGGGGCGGGGCCC